>CASDUB010000001.1 GCA_949283905.1 uncultured Lachnospiraceae bacterium
AAAACATGAGCAGAATCCGCATGTTTTCAGTGATTTTGAGAGTGCGAAGCACGGAAAAATCACGTTCGGCTCATCCGTACGATTTATTTGTCGGGTAACTCATAATATAAAAGTAAATATTCAGGAGGAAATTGGTATGAAGTTTGATGCTTCCGAATATAAAGTTGAAAATCTCCCAAAGCTCTCTGCAGAAGACGAGGCGAAACCTGAGGCTAAATATTATTATCAGGGACGCCGTGAAATAACCGATCCTGTACTCTTAAAAGCAATGGAGCCGGGAAATGAATTGGATATTAAAGATGTGATATATCCACAGGATTTTATAAAACTGATACAGCCGGGATGTCCGCAGCCGAAAGTCGGATATTGTCTTCTTCCGGAAGGAGTCGCATATGCGTGCGCCTGTCTTGATTTTCCGGAAGTCACAATGGAAATGGAAGGATGGTTTATGCCTTGGGTAATGGATGATAACAAATTCCGTTATCAGATCTGGTATCCGGGTTCTCATGAAGCTCATTACGACAACTATGCGATAGAAGATTTCGGAGAGGGTATGATGGATCTTGTTCTCGGAAAACGTCCCGATATGGCAACTATCGGTCTTCCTGATGATCCGTATGCGATAAACCCGAAACTTCTCAGAGTGATGGGAAGAAACGGACTTGGAAAACTCCAGTCCGATCCGGATGACGCCGAACTTCAGGCAAGCGTCATGATCCATATGATATTTGCAAGAGACGGAGGCGGTCTGCGCAGATACTCCTTCGGATACACGGGAGCTCATTTAAAAGACGGAAAACTGCTCCCTATTCCCTGCGAAGGAAAGACGGTAACTGCCGAGAACGGAAGAATGCAGCTTGTTCATCTGCTGTATGAATATACAAACCAGGCTTATATACTTCCGAAATTATATGCAGAGTTCGGCGATCAGAAACCAAGCATGGTAATGCCGCCGTATCCGGAGGATAAGATACCTCTGCTTAAAAGAGCGGGACTGATCAAGTAACAGAAGTGCATAATCTGAGCTCAGGAGGTAAGATATGACTGAGATTACAACAGAATTTGCTGTGGTTGCAGCAGGGCCTGCCGGACTTGCGGCGGCAATAGCCGCATCCGAAGCGGGGATAAAAGTATCTGTTTTTGAAAAAGCAGCCGTTCCCGGAGGCGCAGCAAGGATGGGAATGGGACCTCTTGGAATTGAAAGCAAGATTCAGAAACGCAGCATGATCGGATTTAAGAAAGAAGATGCGTTCAAGCGTTTTATGGAATATACGCATTGGAAAGCGGACGCGAATCTTGTAAGAAATTATTTTTGGAAATCAGGAGATACCATCGACTGGCTCGAAGAAATGGGAGTTCCGTTTTGGGGCGCGGGAAAATATTTTCCTGAGTCGGAAGCGACATGGCACAAAGTGCTGCCGTATAATTCCACTGAGCCTGTTCCGGGCGGCGGCGCAGTCATGTGCGATATCATGAAGAAAAGAGCGGAAGAACTCGGAGCAGTATTTTATATGGAAACTCCGGTAAAAAGGCTCATCACGGAAAACGGAAAAGTCGTCGGTATCGAAGCCGAGAGTAAGACGGGTGAAGTTTATCGCGTAAGAGCAGATGCGGTTCTTGTGGCAACAGGAGGATTTTCGGACAACCCTGAGATGATAAAAGAAGAGACGGGGTATGAGTTCGGAAAAGATATGTTTAATAATCGTGTTCCGGGCGATGTCGGCGACGGTCTGAAGATGGCCTGGGAAGCAGGGGCAGCCAGAAGCGAGATCACGATGGAAATGATACTGCATACGGGAATACCGCGCCGCTTTTACAACGGAGCCGCGCTGTTTCGTCAGCCGGCAGCCCTGGTAGTTAACGCTAACGGACAGCGTCTTATGAACGAAGAAGTGCTCCAAAATACGGCAGTATCGGCAAATGTGGTAAATATGCAGCCGAGAAAAAGCGCTTATGCCATTATAACTGATGAGATCGTAGAGTATTATAAGAAAAACGGTCTTGATTTTCCGAACTTTTCGGCAGGACCGGCCGGAGTGCTGGAAGATTTTGAACCGGGATTTGCCAATGCAAGGGATAAATATCCCGACTGCGCGTTTATAGCGGAAAGTATAGAAGAGCTGGCGCAGCAGATGGATATTCCGTATGAAAAACTTAAGGAAACGATCGATGTCTATAATGAATGCTGTGAACTTCATTATGATGACTATATGTGCAAAGAGCGCCGCTATCTGCATAAGATAGAAGGAAAAATATATTATGCGGAAAGGATAGCCCTCGGTGCATACGGAAGTCTCGGCGGCATAGCGATAAATTCGGATCTTGAAGTAATCGGTAAAAACGGAAAAGTCATGCCCGGATTTTATGCCGCGGGAAGCGACGTGTGTACCATATATGCCGGAACATATATGTTCTATTATCCCGGAAATACGATGGGATTTGCCATTAATACAGGACGCATGGCAGGCGAAAACGCCGCGAAATATATAAAAAAATCTGATAAAGCTCTGTGAGAGGAGGTTTTAAATGAAGATTCTTGGTATATTTGCAGGAAGACCGCGACAGGTAAGCGAATTCTGGCTTCAGACCGCGCTCAAAGCTGCTGCTGATGAAGGAGCTGAGGTAGAGCTGATAAATCTGCGCGATCTGAACATTCATCCGTGTACGGGATGCAGGGTATGCCATAAAGACCGTTTCCGCACCGGCGAAGGCGGAGAGTGCGTATTTAAAGACGATATGTCGTGGGTGGATGAAAAGATACTTGAGAGCGATGGAATGATCGTGTGCATGCCTTGTTTTGAAAATTCACCTCCGAGCGAGTTTAAGCTTCTTCTTGACAGGCTCGGGCCTTCGCACGATGTTATAGCGGTAAAAGACGGACATGAAAAACTGCTGGCGGCGGGTAAAAAGGGCGTAGATGAAAGATGGTTTAAGAAACGCCCGTGCGCCTTTATCTCTCATGGCGGAAGTGAATGGACAACCCTCGGACTTCCCGTTATGAGCGTTATGGCGGTGCCGCTCGGAATGAAGATAGTCGATCTCATTAATTTTTCATTCAATATGCACTGCGCGATGGATGAAAAAAACATCGAAAGAGTCCGAAAGCTCGGCAGGACAGTCGCAAGAAACATGGGGCTGCCTGAAGAAGAAATGAAATATATGGGCGACTTCGGTCATTGCCCGATGTGTCATAACTCGACAATGATTCTAGGAAAAAAAGCTGACGATGTAACATGCGCCGTCTGCGGAATAAAGGGAACCATATCGGTTGAGGATGGAGAGATTAAAATAAGTTATGATCCGAAACAGTTTGAACTTTCTCATGTGACGGACAGCGGAAAATATATACATCTGCTCGATATGAACAGTCAGGGAAAAGAGGAGATGAGAAAGTGGAGAGAAGTCGCTCCTCAGATGAATGAACTGATCCGCGAGGGAACGTCTTATTTTACAGTTTCAAAACCCGACAGGAAATAAAAAATATTATATGAGATTTAACTAAAACACAGCCGGAATCTTTTTTAGTTTCCGGCTGTGTTTTATGTTATAATGTGTTGAGTGACTCAGAATCTAAAACATCTAAGCGAGGTTAAGAAATGCAGGTCAGACATCTGGAATATTTTGCGGAAATAATACGAAACGGTTCTATAAACGGCGCGGCAAAAAATCTTTATATTTCTCCGCAGGCATTGTCGTCCATCGTTTCAAATCTTGAAAGCGAGATAGGCTGTTCGCTTCTCGTAAGAAACAGGCACGGCGTGACCGCGACTGAAGCGGGAGAAAAAGTATATAAAGATCTTCAGACTATACTTCCTATTATAGGAGAATGGAATAATCTTGTAAATAAAGACAGAAAGGCCACGTTAGATTTATATGTATCATTGGCGCTGGCGGCATCAATGAACAGTTTCCTCATAAAAATGGAAGAACGTTATCCTGAGTTGTCCATAAGAGTTCACGAATCAAGAGGAAAAGCAATATGCGACCAGGCAAGTAAAAAAACGCATACGATGGCCGTAATCACACTTACAGATAAATTTTACCGTGCGTTAGTTGAAGGCTTTAAAGAAATCCAGTTGGAGCTGCTAAAACTTTCGGATGATGAATTTTGTGTTGTTATAGGAAAAGATTATTTTCCTGAACTAAAAGAGATTACGGCAGAAGACGCCAGAAAAATGAATCTGATATATTCAGCCGATGTGGATGATGTTATAGGAAGACAGTTTATAAGTGCATTCGGTCATCAGCATGTATCTAAAATAGAGAGCCATTCGAGTATTTTATGCATGGCAGCGCTAAACCAGGGTGCGATAATTCTCCCTAAAAAGGCAGTTGAGGCAGAACCGCTTTATAAAAGCGGAATGCTCAGAGCTTTAAGATTTGTTGATCAGAAAATGCCGACCAGACAGTATCTGCTGACGCCTGTTGAAGATCTTCTTTCGGCAGAAGAAAAAATACTGAAAACAGAAATATTTAAGTATTATGGAAAATAACATAATATTTCCGCTACATAATCGCAATTTTTTGCAATTGTGCAAAATAGTGGACATATTGTGACAGAACTATTATTATATAATTATAGCTGAAACGGATTTGCGTGCGATTGGATTTATGATTATAAAAAGAATGAGCAAGACACAAAAATCACGCGGATTATTTAGTAACAGTTAACAAAATTTTTTAAAATGGAGGTAAAAAGATATGCCAAATATGATGGCCGGTTACGTTCAGTTACCGCAGCTTGAAGAGTACAAAGAGTGGTTTAAAGATCATTTTGATCTTTACAGAGAAGACGGTATTCTTCAGGTTACAATGAAAACAAATGGACACCGTATG
>CASDUB010000002.1 GCA_949283905.1 uncultured Lachnospiraceae bacterium
ATAACAAACCAGATAAGCAGCAAAACGGCAGAAAACCGTTTATAATGTATTTTGTTGTCGCGGTAATTGCGATATTTCTGATCAATTTCCTGCTATTTCCGAGCGCCGGAACTGTTAAGGTTGAAAAGGTCGGATACGGCACTTTCATGGACATGCTGGAAAACGGACAGGTTAAGGAAGTAAATATCAACCAGCAGACAGGAGTCATCACTTTCAGTGACAGATCAACGGAAGAAAAAGTTTATGAAACAGGACTGATGAATGATTATCAGCTGACAGACAGGCTTTTAGCTGCAGGTCTTGATGATTTTGAATCAGAGATAATTCCACAGGATAATATTTTCGTAAGCATACTTTTGGGATGGATACTTCCGTTTTTGATTTTGATACTCCTGGGAAGACTTCTCATGCGCTCCCTTGCAGGAAAGATGGGCGGCGGAGGCATGGGCGGCACCATGAGCTTTGGAAAGAGCGGAGCCAAGATATATTCCCAGTCCGAGACAGGCGTTAAATTTAAAGACGTTGCCGGCGAAGACGAGGCAAAAGAAATTCTTACAGAAATAGTTGACTTTCTGCACAATCCGCAGAAATATCAGGATATCGGAGCGAGAATGCCCAAAGGAGCTCTTCTTGTAGGACCCCCGGGAACAGGTAAGACTCTTCTGGCCAAAGCGGTTGCAGGAGAGGCAAGCGTGCCTTTCTTCTCAATATCGGGTTCAGAGTTCGTTGAGATGTTCGTAGGTATGGGAGCGGCTAAAGTCCGTGACCTCTTTAAGCAGGCGGACGCAAAAGCGCCGTGTATCGTATTTATCGACGAGATCGATACGGTAGGTAAAAAGAGAGACGGAAGCGGTTTCTCCGGAAACGATGAAAGAGAGCAGACTCTGAATCAGCTTCTTTCGGAAATGGACGGTTTCGACGGACGAAAGGGAGTTATAATTCTTGCGGCTACTAACAGACCGGATTCTCTTGACCCGGCGCTTTTAAGACCGGGACGATTCGACAGACGAATTCCGGTAGAGCTTCCTGATCTTAAGGGACGTGAAGAGATACTTAAGCTTCATGCTAAAAATATAAAGATAAGCGACAACGTTGATTTTGCCGCTATAGCAAGGATGTCGCCGGGAGCAAGCGGCGCCGAACTGGCGAACATGATAAATGAAGCTGCCCTTAGAGCGGTGCGTGACGGACGTAAGTTCGTAGTTCAGAGCGATATAGAGGAAAGCGTTGAAGTCGTAATAGCAGGATACCAGAAGAAGAACAAGATCCTTACAGACAAAGAAAAACTTGTTGTCGCATATCACGAAGTCGGTCACGCTCTTGTGGCTGCGCTTCAGACTCATTCAGCGCCGGTTACAAAGATCACTATCATCCCGCGTACATCGGGAGCCCTTGGATTTACGATGCAGGTTGACGAAGATGATCACAACCTTATGTCGAAAGAAGAGCTTGAGAACAAAGTGGCGACATTTACAGGCGGACGTGTTGCGGAAGAGCTTGTATTTAACTCTATCACAACAGGCGCTTCAAACGATATCGAGCAGGCAACAAAACTTGTCCGCGCTATGATTACACGTTTCGGTATGACTGACGAGTTCGGAATGGTTGCCCTTGAAACTCTTTCGAATAAATACCTTGGAGGCGACGCTTCGCTGGCTTGTTCTGAGAATACATCGGGTAAGATCGATGAAATGGTTATAGCTATCGTCAAAGCGCAGTATGAGAAAGCAAAACGTCTCATTTCGGAAAACATGATCAAACTTCATGAGATCGCTAAATATCTCTATGAAAAAGAGACGATCACAGGCGATGAGTTTATGGAAATACTCAACCGCGCGCCGGAAGAAATGACTGCAACAAAAATGATCGATACAGAACATGAAAACAGCGTAAAGGAAAATTCTGAAAGCCATTTTGAAGAGGCGCACAGCGCTGATGATTCAGACGTATCGGATACGGCAGCAGAACCAGAAAACACTCATAAAAACGATGAGTATGCCGACGACGATTTTTCGGATGTAGTCGATACTGACGGTTCTATACCTGAAGATGATAAATAATTAAAAATGTTCTTGACATTGAAAAGTTCATATGTTATAAGAAGTATTGTGTCACGCCGAAGACAGCAGGTGACTGTGTTATCAGTCATAAGGAGAGACGCCTGCCGAGGATGAACATTCTTTCAAAGAATTTCATGCCCTGTCGGTTTGTGCCGTCAGGGCTTTTTATATGAAGCGTGCGCATAAATAATATAAGGAGGAGCACTGTTTCATGGCAAAGATTGAATTAAAGAAACCGATCGTTGATGAGATCGCAAACACTATTGCTGATGCAGATAGCGTTGTTCTCGTAAACTACAGCGGACTTACAGTTGAGCAGGATACAATTCTTCGTAAAACTTTAAGAGAAGCCGGCGTAAACTACAAAGTTTACAAAAACACTATGATGAAACTTGCTTTTGCAGGTACACCATGCGAGGCACTCAATGACAACCTGGAAAGCACAAACGCTCTTGCAGTAAGCAAAGACGATGCAACAGCACCAATTCGTCTTTTATCTGAGTTTGCTAAGAAAAACCCACAGTTAGAGTTAGTTGCCGGCGTTGTAGAAGGCAGCTACTATGATGTAAACGGTATCAAAGCACTTGCAGACATTCCTTCAAGAGACGTTCTTCTTGGAAGACTTCTTGGAAGCATGCAGTCACCGATCGCAAACTTCGCCCGCGTTCTCAAACAGATCGCAGAGAAAGACGAAGCACCGGCAGCAGAATAATTGCCGCATAGCTGCATAGAGGCAGCAAATTAAAATAATTATCGAATAATATCAAAATACGGAGGAAAATATAATGGCAAAATTAACAACAGCTGAGTTTATCGAAGCTATTAAAGAGTTATCAGTATTAGAGCTTATCGTGTTAGTAAAAGCTTGTGAAGAAGTGTTTGGCGTATCTGCAGCAGCAGGCGTTGTAGTTGCAGGACCTGCAGCAGGCGCAGCTGAGGCAGCAGAGGAGAAGACAGAGTTCGACGTAGAGCTTACAGAAGTTGGACCAAACAAAGTTAAAGTTATCAAAGTTGTTCGTGAAGTAACAGGTCTTGGACTTAAAGAAGCTAAAGAAGCTGTTGACGGCGCTCCAAAAGTTATCAAAGAGGCAGCTGCTAAAGCAGAAGCTGATGATATCAAAGCTAAACTTGAAGCTGAAGGTGCTAAAGTTACGCTTAAATAATTTAAATCAAAAACTTGCCCCCGAAAACTTAAGGTTTTTCGGGGGTTTTTGTGTATAAAATATAAAATAGACATAACTCACTTGACAAAGCGTCGGGAGATTGTATATAGTAATTATGGTTAGTTTCAACTAACTTATTTTTATGATTGCAAGTTAGCGTGTGCTAATCGCATGCTTGATATTTAAGAATAAACGGAATGCGATTTATTTAAAAGCATTCCTTATATTTAGAAATCAGGTTAGCTGTGACTAACATTTATAAGAGTACAGTACGGGAGTTTCTGAAATGATCGACAAAAAATTGCTTCATCTTCTGGGAGAGAATAAAAAATATATCTATTATACGGTTGCTTTTATGGTGATGGGTTTATTTGCCAATGTCACGATTACCGCATGCATATGCAAAGCAATTCAGATCGCAGCGGACTATGAAAGTTATGACATAACAGATTTAATCATTATTGCAGCAGCTGCAATTGCAGGCATAATTATTCGTTATACCGCTTCCAGGTTTTCAGGCAGCTTTAAGGATATGCTTGGAAGAAATGTTAAGAAAGACTTAAGGGAGCGGGTCTATAACAAGATAGTGCGTTTGGGTTTACGTTCCACTGATGAAATGAATATGGCGGGTTTGACTCAGGTATCGATGGAAGGTATTGAACAGCTTGACCTCTATTATTCCTCTTATATACCTCAGTTTTTCTATGCTATGGCAGCGCCTGTCATTCTGTTTTTTGTTACCGTATTTATTGACTGGCGGACTGCGTTGGTGCTTCTGATATGTGTTCCGTTGATACCTCTGTCAATAGTCGCCGTATCTAAATATGCGAAAAAAATATTTGCAAAATATTGGGCTAAATATACTTCTATGGGCGATTCTTTTCTTGACAGTGTCCAGGGGCTGAAAGAACTTAAAATATTTCAGGCGGATGCGGCTCAGCACAGAAAAATGAATGAGACAAGCGAGGAATTCAGAAAGATCACGATGAAAGTTCTTGTAATGCAGCTTGCCAGTACGACGATCATGGATCTTGTCGCTTACGGCGGAGCAGGTTTGGGAATTGCTATTGCCGTGTTGAGAGCATCATCCGGCAATATTTCTCCTTACGCAGCGTTATTTCTGATTCTTGTGGCGGTTGATTTCTTCCTTCCGCTGCGCGCTTTCGGATCTGCGTTTCATATAGCCATGAACGGAGCGGGTGCGGGCAAAAAGATATTGTCTTTGCTCGATCAGCCTGACCCTATATGGGGAAATGAAAATGCCGGGATCTCCGAGATCAGACTGAATGATATTACTTTTTCCTATGACGGCAAGAGGAAAGTGCTCATGGATGTTTCAATGAATTTCCCGAAGACGGGAATGACGGCTATTGTAGGTGAATCAGGCTGTGGA
>CASDUB010000003.1 GCA_949283905.1 uncultured Lachnospiraceae bacterium
GCGCGTTGTTCCGGCGATATTTGACACGATAACTCTGTTCTCTCCAAGAAGTCTGTTGACGATTGAGGACTTTCCTACGTTAGGTTTTCCTACTATCGCAATTTTTGGGATATCTTCTTCTTCGGAAAGATCCGCCTCGGACGGAAAATGCTTCATCACTTCATCAAGCAAATCTCCGAGTCCCTGTTTTCCTTCTGCAGAAATAGGAATAGGTTCTCCGATGCCAAGGTTATAAAACTCATAGACATCCATGCTCTGAGTTTTAAAATTATCTACTTTATTTACGGCAAGTACAACAGGTTTGCCGCTGCGTCTGATCATATCCGCAACTTTCGCGTCAGAATCGACAAGTCCCTGTCTTACGTCAGTCATAAATAAGATAACGTCTGCAGTATCTATCGCTATTTGCGCCTGATCTCTCATCCTGCTTAAAATGATATCGGAACTCTCTGGTTCGATACCTCCTGTATCTATCATAGTAAAATTTGTATTAAGCCATGTTACGTTTGCGTATATCCTGTCTCTTGTTACTCCGGGAGTGTCTTTAACTATCGAAATACGTTCTCCCGCAAGAGCATTAAATAATGTCGATTTTCCGACATTAGGTCTGCCGACTATCGCTACTATCGGTTTGCTCATAAATCTGTCTCCTTTTGTTGATCGGAAGCTCTTCGTCATTGGTAACTGCTCTGACAAACGCTTCCCCTGTCGAGTCAACGACTCTTACGCTTACTTCAAGATATTTTTCAAGATCGGATACGGTATAATCGTCCAGAAATACTTCTTCCCCCGATCTAAGCATATTTATAGGAAGTAAAAGTCTGCTTCCAAGTTTCTTCCCTTTTAACTGTTTCATCAGATCCTGTCCTGTGACAAGTCCCGACACGGTGATCCTTTCTCCGAAGAAATCATTTCTTATAGGATAGACGTTTACCTTTGAATTCGGAAATTTTACCCTGACCTTTTCTGTCATTTTTTCTATAAAAGGTCCTGCGAGCAGTCCTGTCGCAACAGAAACTTCCGTCTCACGTTCAGAACCCTTTACTGATTTGAGATATTCATCTATTTCCGATTCAAGGAGGCGCATCATTCCTACGCCGTTCTCAAGCTGGACATATCCGTCATAATATTCTTCATCGGGTATTTCTTTTCCCGCCAGAAGATACCATTCATCGGAGGCGTAGACAAAATTTACGCCTGTTTCGCGTCTCATCTTTTTCTGCCACTTTTCAAGAAGCGCCAGAACCTCTATAGCATCTTCTTTTTCAAAGGGTTCAAGGGGATATAATCCCTCCCGGTATTTTGACAGACCGACAGGAACTACCGAAACGCTTCTTAGAGCAGGATAAAGTCCCGACATAACTTTCAGCGAATAGTCGAGCTCTTTTCCGTCGTTTATGCCCTTGCAGAGAACAATCTGCCCGTTCATTTCTATACCGGCGTCCGCCAGCTTGTTGACCTTTTCAAGTATGTCGCCTGCGAATCTGTTATTGAGCATTTTGCAGCGCAGTTCCGGATTCATCGTCTGAAATGAGATATTAATAGGCGACATATTGTATTTTATTATCCTGTCGAGATCTTCCATCGACATATTTGTCAATGTCACGTAATTTCCCTGCAAAAACGACAATCTTGAATCATCATCTTTAAAATACAGAGTCTCTCGCATGCCCGGGGGCATCTGATCTATAAAACAGAAGATGCATTTATTATGGCAGCTCCTGTAATCATCCATCAGACCTGCTTCAAATTCTATTCCGAGTTCTTCATCTTCGTCTTTTTCGATTTCTAATAACCATTCTTCACCGGAAGGTTTTCTTATTAGCAGCTCAAGATATGTATCCTGAGTCAGAAACATATAATCAAAAATATCTTCTATGGGCTGATCATTTATGGCAAGCAGTTCATCTCCTGCTTCTATGTCCATTTCCCAAGCGATACTGTTTTCCTTTACCGATAAAATTTTCTTTGCTGTATCTTTCATGCCTTCCTCCGACCATACGTTATTTAATCATAACAATTTAAAGCCAAAAAAGCAATACAACTCTCAACATTCGCATTGACGTTTTTATCTTAGCATGATATAAATATCAGTGTATGCCTTTTGGGCAAATAATATATTTTTGCGGTCATGTATATGATCACGGAGGTTCAAATGTCATTTTTAGATACAATGGTGAACGCAATACCTGTAGCACCTTTAAAAGTCTGCGCTCTTCCGGGCTGCGAAGACAAAGCAAAAAATATAGAGAATTATCTCGTTGAGCTTCAGTCGAGACTTCTTGCTTTAAGACCTGCTTCCGAACTCAATCTTCATTATAATACGGAATCATTTCTTATTGACTGTGAATGCCCCCGCTTCGGCAGCGGCGAAGCCAAAGGCGTTATCAAACAATCGGTCAGAGGCGCCGATCTTTATATTTTGGCAGATGTCTGCAACCACAGCGTTAAATACAAAATGCACGGATTCGAAAACAGACTTTCTCCTGACGATCACTTTCAGAACCTCAAAAGAATTATTGCAGCATGTACAGGCAAAGCGCACAGAATCAACGTCGTAATGCCTTTCCTTTACGAAAGCCGTCAGCACAAACGTTCAGGCAGAGAATCTCTTGACAGCGCTCTCGCCCTTAAAGAACTTACTGATATGGGCGTATCGAATATCATAACATTTGATACCCACGACCCTAAGATAGTAAACGCCGTTCCTCTTCACGGATTCGACAATTTCTACCCTTCATATCAGTTTTGCCAGGCGCTCTTCAAACGTGTTCCGGATCTTAAAGTCGATTCAGAGCATCTCATGACGATAAGCCCTGACGAAGGAGCTATGTCGAGAGCAAAATATTTTGCAAACATTCTCGGCGTAGATATGGGTATGTTCTATAAACGCCGTGATTACTCAAGAGTTGTAAACGGAAAGAACCCTATAGTCGCTCACGAGTTTCTCGGTTCTTCACTCAAAGATAAAGACGTTATAGTCTTAGACGATATGATCGCCAGCGGTGAAAGCATGCTTCACGTAGCCGCACAGCTTAAAGACCGCGGAGCGCGCCGCGTATTCGTATGCACGACATTCGGTCTTTTCACTGAGGGTCTTGAATCATTTGACAAATATTATGAAGACGGTCTTTTTGATCTTATCATCACTACGGATCTTACATACCAGTCGCCTGAGCTTCTTTCACGTCCATGGTATGAATCGGCCAAGCTCGATAAATATATCGCAAACATCATTTACGCTACAAATCACGATGTTTCGCTTGAACCTATTATTGACAATACATCGAAGATCAACGAACTTCTTAAGAAATACCATAACGCGTAAAATATAAAGCACTAAAAAAGGAATTGATACTGTCTGAATTCAGATAAGATCAATTCCTTTTTTATTTAATCTTTTTCATAATTGATCTTTACAAACCTGCTCATTATGATGCTTATCACCAGAAGTACCACAAACACAAGATA
>CASDUB010000004.1 GCA_949283905.1 uncultured Lachnospiraceae bacterium
ATCCGAGTTGTTGAGGAAAAGCACGTCTTTGATGTTTTTGCTTTCAACAAAATCTATAAGACTTCCCGTGTAGTATCTGTAGTCAACGACGTAGACGTTCTGGTAATGATCCACAAGGAACGGAGCGAATGCGTTTCCGTATGATTCTTTGATCAAAAGAATTGACGAACCGTCCGTAATGTTCGGATTGTGTATCTCCGTGAGCGCCTGGTCGCCGCCTAAGAACGCGCTGTATTTGGAGCCTGCGCTGGAATCAGTCATATCGTTTACGACGTTCAGTTGGTATGTGTAACCGTCAGCATCGGTTACGGTTTCGTCGTTAGTTCCCATCGGAATATATCCGTATACGGTATCGGGATTGCTTGCAAGCGCTTCCGACTGATTACTGTATGAATAGAATGTACCGAGAAATCCCGGATATTGAACTTCCGTGAAATCTGAGAGTTCATGAGGAGTAAATCCTTTAACCTCGCAGAATTCCAAGTAAGCGTAATAAGCGCCAAGGGCAGTCCAGTGATGATCCGTATTGTAGTATACATATTCTGCGTTGTGATCTATAAGAGTGTCAAGTACAGGAATCTGTATGACGCTTGGATCCAGCATACCGTTTATGTAGTTGAAAGCGTCGCGGACGCTTGATCCTCCGAGCTCGGCCTGGACAGTCTCATCAAGGCAGACGCTGAAGTTTGTAGGTGTGAGCATATCGTAGACATTTACATCAGAACCGAGAGAAGCTTTTGCTGTATTTATCATGGAAGCATAAGCATCGGCTCCACCGTGATTGAAGTAGTAGATTTCAAAACCTCTGTTGTCGGCGATATAAACTGTTCCTGCAACTTCCGGAGTGGCATGAATACTTCCGTCCGGAAGGTTTTCTTCGGCGGCCGGGTCAGTCGCTTCGGGAGTCGGAGTAACCGATATATCGGAAGTCTGGCTGTCAGGATTTTCCGGTTCGGGCGTCGGCGTAGTTTCCGCCTCGGGTTTTGGTGTAACTGTCTTTATAGGCGCAGGCTGCGTTGGAGAATCGGGGATCTCATCTGCAACCTGATTTGTGTTTCCGTATATTTCCTGTGTGTGAAGTCCATAAAGACTTTCAATACCGGAGCCCATCGAAAGGAAAGCTTCACGGAACGGATATGAGTCGGAATACCATGTGCTCACATCGTTGAAATAGCTTCCGTCCCATATTCCGGAAAAAGATAATGAAGGAAATTCAGCAAGCTTTCTTTTTTCGATATCTGATGATACCGGCCTCAGCGGGATCAGAAGTCCGAGAACAAACAGAGCTGCAGCGATAACTTCAAAGATATGGATCATACGGATATTCCATTTTTTGCGAACCTTTTTCTTTTTATTCTTTAAACGAATTTCGGTTTCTTGATTCATCATAATCTCCTTTTAGAACTGATAGTACAGGAACGGGCTGTAGCTGTTTCCGATGAGCGCAATGATTGAAAGCGCGAAAAACGCGATACTCAATCCTATGCGGATCGCATAATATGTTGTCGGAGCCTGATATCTGCTTCCGGTCTTTACTTTGATGAGCTCCATTGCTTTTTTGAAAATTGGAGTACATGCAAGCACGGCGACAATAAGGAAGAAGATATTGTTGATAAATGTAATTCCGACAGCCGAACTGTTGATCGGATTTCCGTTTAAGCCGAACAGTCCTTTAAGAGCCGTTCCGAGCTGTCCGAAATTCTCAAATCTGAAAAGTATCCATCCGATGAATACTATGAAAAGCGTGATTGCGTGACCCGCAGGTTTCGGAATGTGATACATGTCTTTGGCTATAAGTTTATTTTCTATAAAAATAAATACGAAGAAGAAAAGTCCCCAAAGTACATAATTCCAGCTGGATCCGTGCCAGAGTCCTGTGAGAGCCCATACTACAAGCAGATTTATCACGGTTCTTTTTGGTGAAACTCTGTTTCCTCCGAGAGGAATATATACGTAGTCACGGAAGAATGAACTGAGTGAAATATGCCATCTGCGCCAGAAATCCTTGATAGACACTGCAATATAAGGATAGTTAAAGTTCTCTTCAAAATGGAAACCGCAGATCCAGCCGAGACCTATGGCGATATCCGAATAAGCGGCAAAATCGAGAAAAAGCTGCAGCATATAGAAAAGCGAACCGAGCCAAACTCCGCTTACAGGAACGGAGCTGATATCTCCCGAAACTGATAACAGTTGCTCTGCAAGCGTACCGCAGTGGTTAGCGAGAAGAGATTTTTTGGCGAGACCGACGCAGCAGCGGTAAATTCCGTTTGAAATATCGGAAAACAGACGTTTTCTCTTATACATCTCATGTTGAACTGTGCTGTATCTTACGATAGGGCCTGCCACGCAGTGATGGAACATCGATACATAAGTAAGCAGCGTTACAAAATTTTCTTCTGCTTCGATTTTTCCGTTGTATACGTCTGCCACGTAGGAAATAAGTTTGAATGTATAGAAAGAAATTCCCACAGGAAGCGCAAGATGAAGGAACGGAGAGTTCGGGTCTATAAGAGAACCGAACATGCCGAGGAAAAATCCCGTATATTTGAAGAATACAAGTACTGCCAGTGAAAAAGCCACTGATATAATGAGCCAGCGTTTACGTTCGTGGTGCGACAGGGTGGCATAGATCTTTTTGGCCGACAGCCACGATACAAACGTCATAACTATTAACAGAATTACATATTTCAATCCGCCCCAACAGTAAAAAATGAGCGAAAAGATCAAAAGCACTTTGTTTTTTGACTCTGTAGTTTTATTCAGAAAATAAAACAGAAGAAACAAAGGCAGGAAAAAAAGCATAAAAAACAGACTCGAAAAAATCATATATGAACCCCTTAAACTATTATTTTTAGCTTATTAAACATAATTATAAAGTGAACATATTTTTGAGTCAAGGAATATACGGCAAAATGTGATTGTTTAATAGAACTATAGGAGAGCCTCAGATGTTTCTATTTGACTTTTTCAAAGCGTATTGGGTATAATACAAAAACTGTAAAAATAAAAATAAGAGAGGTATCAATCATGCTGGATGTTATACTGGACGCGGTACTGGACTCTTTAAAAATATTGCCTTTTCTTTTTCTGACATATCTCCTGATGGAGTATATAGAGTATAATGCGATGGGAAAACTTACAAAGGTAATAAGTAAGTTCAGACGGTCGGGACCTTTATTCGGAGGAATTACGGGAATCGTTCCCCAATGCGGATTTTCCGCCGCCGCATCGGGCCTTTTTTCAGGCGGTGTTATAAGTATAGGAACTTTGATAGCGGTATTTCTTGCGACATCTGATGAAATGCTGCCGCTTTTCATATCGCATGGAATGAACGGCGACAAGATAATCAGTATCGTTATTGTAAAAATACTCATATCTATTGTGACGGGATTCGCTGTTGACGGAATGCTCTTCTTATTAAAAAAGAAGAGGATCAAATCAATACATGATTTTTGTGAAGACGAGCACTGCGACTGCGAAGACGGAATATTTAAGTCGGCTCTTATACATACGATAAAAATATGGATATTTGTATTTATAGTAAATATCTGTCTGAACATACTGCTCAACAGTACCGGTTTTATGAATATATCGGAGTTCATCGGCAACAGAGCATGGATCGCTGTGCCTTTAGTATGCCTGATAGGACTTATCCCTAACTGTGCATCCTCTATCGTTATTACGGAATGCTATCTGAGCGGGATAATTTCAAGCGGAGCGATGATGGCGGGACTTCTCGTAAGCTGCGGCGTGGGACTTCTTGTTCTTTACAGATCAAACCACAGCCTGAAAGAAAATGTGTGCATTACTGCCGCGATGTATATTATAGGTATATTCTGGGGATTTGTGATCGAATTTTTCGGTATCGTGTTTTAATAATAAAGACGTTCTTTTCGGCTGCATCAAAGCGGCCGAAAGGAACGTCTTTTTATCGTAACATAAGATTATTTAAGAAATGCCCTGTAAGCTCTGTAGGTTTCGTATACGTCGGCTTTGCTTACTATTTCAAACGGAGCGTGCATGCTCATTACGGCAACTCCGAAGTCGATGACTTCCATTCCGAGATTTGCCATTATATATGCGATCGTTCCGCCGCCGCCTTCGTCTACCTTTCCGAGTTCGGCAGTCTGATAAGAAATATTATCTGAATCCATGATATTTCTTAAGAAAGCGATATATTCGGCGTTAGCGTCGTTTGAACCTGATTTTCCGCGTGAACCTGTGTACTTGTTGAATACGGGACCGCATCCGAGATAAGCGCTGTTATTCGGTTCGGAGACATCTGAATAGTTAGGGTCATATGCTGCGCTTACATCTGAAGAAAGCACGCGGCTTTTCTTAAAAGCGCGGCGTAAGTTTAATTCGCTGTAGCATCCGCAAAGGTTCATGACTTCTGCGATAGTGTCTTCGAAGAAACGCGAATGCATTCCTGTTGCGCCTACGCTTCCGATCTCTTCTTTGTCGGTGAGCAGGCAGACGCTCGTATATTCCGGATTTTCCTGATCGAGAAGCGCCATGAGAGAAGGATATGCGCATACGCGGTCGTCATGTCCGTATCCTATGATCATGCTTCTGTCAAGGCCGAGCTCTTTTGCAGCGCCTGCCGGAACTGCTTCTATTTCGGCTGAAATAAGATCGTCTTCTTCTATATCGTATTTTTCTTTGAGAAGATCGAGAAGCTGTTTTCTCACCGCGTCTTTTTCTTCGTCTTTTTTAGGGATGCTTCCGATAAGGATATCTAAGTTTTCGCCGGGGATAAATTCATTTGCTTTTTTACCCATCTGCTTGGCACCGAGATGAGGAAGAAGATCCGTTATTCCGAAAACAGGATCGTCGTCTTTTTCGCCTATATTGATTTCGACAACAGAACCGTCTTTCTTTGCAACGACTCCGTGAAGCGAAAGAGGAATAGTCACCCATTGGTATTTTTTGATGCCGCCGTAATAATGTGTATCAAAGTATGCAAGATCATTGCTCTCGTACAGCGGATGCTGTTTAAGGTCAAGCCTTGGTGAATCAAGATGAGCTCCGAGAACACGGAATCCGTCTGTCATAGGCTTTGAACCGATCCTGAATACAAGGAGCGATTTTTTCATCATGGATGTATATAAAATATCGTTCGCTTTCGGTGTTATATTTTTTTCGATTGCTTCTTCTATAGAAATTGCGCCGGCTTTCTTAAGTTTATTTATCATTTCGGAAGTACATTCTCTTTCTGTTTTGCACTCTGAAAGGAATCTGATATATCCGCCGCAAAAATCGTTCATGGCGTTATTATCAAAGGTGTCTGATTTCCATAAAATGTTTTTTTCCATTTTCGATTTCTCCTTTAATCAGTTTTGTTAGATATAATAGAGCTTTTTTTTGAAATTTACAAGCCGTAAGCGCAAGCTTGCTTGTAATTAGAAGATTTTAATGATATATTTTTTACTATCAAATTTGGAGTATACAGATGACGAAATATACAAAAAAGAGATATCATAAAAACAACATTCGACACAGCGGAAGCTATAAGAAGCGAAACGGCAATAAAAAAAGAGTAAAGATGACGGCTGAAAGACGCAGGAGGATAATCAGAGTGCGTCTTACGATCGCGTTTTTGATAATCGCGGCTGTTGCGGGTGCTCTTATTTTTGCTAAAATACAGAATGACAGAAGAAGAGAGAGCGAAAAGATCACGGCTTCTAATATAGGCCATGCTAAAGTAATGGTAGATCTTAAAGCGATAGACAAAAAATACGATGTTTTTCTGAAGGAAGCCGAGGAGCAAAAAAAGATAGATGCTCAGATAGAAGCTGACGAGCAGAAGCTGAAGGAAGAAAATGAATTTAAAGAAGAATGCGTTCATTTTATCGCGGTAGGAGATAATCTTATTCATGAAAAAGTTTATCAGAGCACCGATACAACTCAGCCTGTATGGAATTATGACGCATTGTATGAAAATATCGGCGATTACGTGGCAAAAGCGGATATTGCCGCGGTTAATCAGGAAACGCCGTTTGTTGCCGATCACAGCAATGTCAGCGGATACCCTGATTTCGGTACGCCTACAGAGATAGGCGACGCTCTTATAGGCGCCGGATTCGATGTCTTTCAGTTTGCTACTAATCATATGTATGACAAAGGTATGTACGGAATCGAGAGCAGCATTAATTATATGAAGCTCCATCCTGATAAAACATATCTCGGAATACATGAAAGCGAAGAAGACGCGGCGAATATAAGGGTTATCGAAAGCAAAGGCATAAAGATAGCCATGCTCAATTATTCGACATATTTAAATAAGGAAGATGAGAATCTCCCGGATTATGTCATCGACAGGCCGTCAGAACAAAGGATAATGACTGATGTCGCTAATGCTAAAAATATAAGCGATTTCGTTATCGTTTTCCTTCATGACGGAACGGAATATGATCCGCAGCCGTCAGAAAGCCAGAGGATCCTGGAAAATGCGGCTCTTGAAGGCGGCGCCGATGCGCTGATTTGTTCTCATTCTCATGTGCTTGAAGGATTCAATACCGTTACATCGAGTACGGGACACGAGATGCTTGTTTATTACGGTCTCGGAAACTTTATCTCATCACAGGAGTCGGCCCAGTGCCTTTTAGGAGGAATGGCTGAATTTTATATCCATAAAGATGAGATAAGCGGCGAATGTGAGATCTATTTTGAAGATCTTATCCCGCTGGTAACGCATTATGACTATGACAGCAATTATTATACGGTATACCGTTTGGAGGATTATACGGATGAGCTTGCCGCGAACCACAGCATTACCGAGGTTTCGGGCGAAGTCGTAGATCTTGAGTACTTCAATTATTATGCTGATATCGCAAAACAGGCAGTTTATTGATGATTGTCCGTTATTCTTGATAATAAAAAAAAATAATGATATATTTTAGAATGATTTTTTAGAAGATCATGGGAGGAGATATGAAAAAATTAGAAGATTATATTATAAGCATACCTGATTTTCCGGAAAAAGGGATCATTTTCAGAGATGTGACGGGAATTCTTAACGAGGCTGAAGGAATACAGCTTTCAATCGATACGCTTCAGGGATTCTTAAAAGATGTGGATTTTAATATTATCGCGGGAGCCGAATCAAGAGGTTTTATTTTCGGAATGCCTTTAGCATATAATATGAAAAAACCTTTCGCGCTTATCAGAAAAAAAGGAAAACTTCCGAGAGAGACGGTTTCTGCGTCATATGAACTTGAATACGGAAGCGCGGAGATTGAGATGCATAAAGATTCGATAAAACCGGGAGATAAGGTCGTTCTTGTAGATGATCTTCTTGCTACGGGAGGAACAATGGAAGCTGCCGCAAAACTTGTGGAAGAACTTGGCGGCGAAGTTGTCAAAATGATATTTGTGATCGAACTTGCGGGTCTTAAAGGACGCGAAAAACTTTCGAAATACAACGTAGACAGCGCGATAATCTACGAAGGAAACTGATAAATTTTAACAGGGAGGAAGCCATGGTTATGGAAGCAAAAACCGAAAATACAGAAGTAAAAGAATTAACAAATGACCTTGCGGGCGATCTCCCTGTTTACGTGATCGAAGGGGAGAAAAAAGCGAAGACTCCTGACGAACTTTACCAGGAGCTTATTGATGTTGTAAAAAAATATCATCCTTCGGACGATATCTCTCTTATAGAAAAAGCATATAATATCGCGAAAAAAGCTCATAACGATCAGGTGAGAAAATCGGGCGAACCGTATATAATCCATCCGTTAAATGTGGCTATAATTCTTGCCGAACTAGAACTCGATAAGGAAAGCATTATCGCCGGTCTTCTGCATGACGTAGTGGAAGATACAGTGATGACAAATCAGGAAATCGCAGACCAGTTCGGCGATGAGGTGGCGCTTATCGTAGACGGCGTCACGAAATTGGGTCAGTTGTCATATTCCGCTGACAAAATAGAAAAGCAGGCCGAAAATCTCAGGAAAATGTTTCTTGCGATGGCAAAGGATATACGAGTTATCCTTGTAAAGCTTGCCGACAGGCTTCACAACATGCGCACTCTTCAGTACATGAAGCCTGAAAAACAGATCGAAAAAGCAAAAGAGACAATGGATATATATGCTCCTATTGCCCAGAGACTCGGTATTTCCGCCGTAAAAACAGAGCTGGATGACCTCGCTTTAAAATATCTTCATCCGGATGTCTACTACATGCTGGTCAAGGAGATCAAAGAAAAGAAAACCGAAAGAGACGAGTTTGTACAGCGTATAGTGGATACTGTCGCTGAAAACATGAAAAATGCCGGAATCAAAGCCGAGGTAAATGGAAGGGCAAAACACTTTTTCAGTATCTACAGAAAGATGGTAAATCAGGATAAGACGCTCGATCAGATATACGATCTGTTTGCGATCCGAATCCTTGTGGATACTATAAAGGACTGCTATGCGGCGCTCGGCGTTATCCATGAGCTGTACACGCCGATACCGGGACGTTTTAAAGACTATATCGCAATGCCGAAACCAAATATGTACCAGTCTCTGCACACGACGGTAATCGGTCATTCGGGACGTCCCTTTGAGATTCAGATACGTACTTATGAAATGCATAAGGTAGCCGTCTATGGTATCGCGGCTCACTGGAAATATAAAGAAGCCTCAAATAAAGGCGCATCAAAGGCAGCCGCCAGCGCGGCGCCGAGTGCAAAACAGACGGGCGCTGAGAAAGAAGAGGAAAAACTCAACTGGCTCAGACAGATACTCGAATGGCAGCAGGATATGTCTGACAATAAAGAGTTCATGAGCCTGTTGAAGAGCGATCTGAACCTGTTCAATGACAATGTTTATTGCTTTTCACCGGCAGGAGAAGTCAAGACGCTTCCGGCAGGGTCGTGTCCTATAGACTTCGCCTACATGATACATTCCGCCGTAGGAAATAAAATGGTCGGCGCGCGTGTAAACGGAAAACTCGTTCCGATAGAAATGAAATTGAAAAACGGCGACCGTGTTGAAATCATCACGTCGCAGAATTCAAGAGGACCGAGCCGCGACTGGCTTAAAGTCGTAAAGAGCACGCAGGCTAAAAACCGCATTAACCAGTGGTTCAGACATGAGCTCAAGGAAGAGAACATCGTTAAGGGAAGAGAACTTCTTGCGGCGTACGCCAGATCAAAGGGCAAAAATCTTCCTGATTATACAAAGCCGGAATATCTTGAAGCCGTAATGAAAAAATACGGATTCCATGATTGGGATTCCGTGCTTGCAGCAATAGGCCATGGAGGCCTTCGCGAAGGCCAGGTTATGAACAAGCTCATGGATCTCTACGCCCATGATCAGGCTCAAAATATCACGGACGAGCATGTTCTTGAAAACCTTGCCGAAAATCAGACGGGGCTTCACAAGAAAACGGCAAAAGGCGGCATTACGGTACGCGGACTCGACGATGTAGCGGTTCGTTTTTCGAAGTGCTGCAGCCCTATTCCGGGCGATGAGATAGTAGGCTTCATAACAAGAGGAAGAGGCGTTACAATACACAGAACAGACTGTATAAATATCCTCAACCTTCCGGAATCCGAGAGACAGAGACTTATTGAAGCCGACTGGGCGGTAGATGAGAAAGAAAACAGAAATTATCTCGTCGAGATAAATATATACGCGAACAACAGAAAAGGCCTGCTGGTGGATATCTCGAAGATATTTACTGAAAAGAAGATAGATATTGCTTCGATGAACTGCAGAACGAGCAAAGCGGGAACAGCGACATTTACCGTAGGGTTTGAAGTCAACAATAAAGACGAATTGTCGGTTCTCGTTGAAAAACTGCGTCAGATCGCAGGCGTTTTAGATATAGAAAGAGCAAAGGGATAACATATGAAGGTTCAGTCTTTATGTCTGGGAATGGTTCAGACAAATTGTTATATTCTTCAAAATGAAGATACAAAAGAAGTGATTATAGTAGATCCGGCTGAAAATGAAGAAGCGATTGCGCGCAGGATAGACGCTATGGGCGGCAAGCCGGTCGCCATACTTCTTACACATGGCCATTTTGATCATATTATGGCTTCAAAGGAGTTAAAGACAAAGTACGATATTCCGATATATGCGCACGGCGCGGAGGCGGAGCTTCTGGCAGATCCAAGTCTTAATCTTTCGCAGATGTCGGGAATTCCGTATGCGGTAAAAGCCGACGTCCTTTTAAAAGACGGCGATGAACCGGATATTCCGGGATTTAAGTTCAGAGTCCTCCATACGCCGGGACATACGCAGGGCAGCTGCTGTTATTATTTTTATGAAGACAGGGTTCTTATGAGCGGAGACACTCTTTTTAAGGGATCATGCGGAAGAACAGATTTTCCTACGTCATCATGGACAAAGATGGAAGCGTCGTTAAAAAGACTTGTTACGGAACTTCCGGGAGAAACGGCTGTTTATCCGGGACATGAAGATACAACTACCATAGCTTTTGAAAAGAGGTTCAATTCTTTTGTCTGATATATCGATAAGCTTTAATAAAAGAGATTTTGAATACGACGTCTATACGCTTGTAAAAGCTTTTTATCCGGGAAAAGAGATAACTACATTTTATACTGATGAAAACGTACATCCGGCCGAAACATTTCTGAAGCTGGATGTATCTATGTTCGACGATCAAATCGTCTTGAATGTGATTCCGGATGACGAAGAAAACAAAATATCGGCTTCAAGAGAAGTTCCTGCAGATGACAGAAAAGAGCGGAAAAATATTCTTAAAAGACTGATCTATGAAACCTTATCAGAAATTTCGGGGAAAAAACTGCCGTGGGGAACCCTTACAGGCATAAGACCTACGAAAATACCCATGGCGCTCATGGAAGAAGGATGGAGAAATCCCGATATTGCAAAGTACATGAGGGAAGAGTATTATACAAGTCCTAAAAAGACTGCACTTGCGATCGCTGTGGCAAACAGGGAAAAGGAAATTCTGAATAAAGTGAATCCCGAAGAAGGATACAGCCTTTATATAGGCATACCGTTTTGTCCTTCTATCTGCCTCTATTGTTCTTTCGGATCGCATCCCTATGACAGATGGGGAAAGTTTTCGGAAGAATATCTCTCGGCGCTGTTTAAAGAGATTGACTTTATCGCTTCTTCAATGAAAAATAAAAAGCTGCAGACGATTTATATAGGCGGAGGAACGCCTACAACACTAAGCGCTGATCAGCTTGAAAGACTTCTTGCACATATCAGGGGATCATTTGATATGACAGACGTTATGGAATTTACGGTTGAAGCGGGACGCCCCGACACGGTGGATCTTGAAAAAATGGAGACTCTGATCAGGAACGGCGTTGACCGTGTTTCGATCAATCCGCAGACAATGAATCAAAAGACGCTCGAGATAATAGGACGAAACCATACTGTAGAACAGGTTGTGACGGCATTTGAGCTGGCAAGAAAAGCCGGATTTAAGAACATAAACATGGATATTATAGTGGGCCTGCCGGGCGAAGGAATAGGTGAGGTACGGGAAACTCTCAGACAGATAAAGGAACTTCATCCCGATTCGCTTACCGTTCACTCCCTTGCTCTAAAACGCGCGACAAGGCTCAATCTGTTTAAGGATATTTATACGCCTGTATCTTTTGAAAATTCTCAGGAGATTATGGATCTTGTCGACATTGCCGCCATGGAAATGGGAATGGAGCCGTATTACATGTACAGACAGAAAAATATGGCGGGAAATCTTGAAAATATCGGATATGCGAAACGCGGATGTTTCGGCATTTACAATATCCTTATAATGGAAGAAAAACAGAGTATCCTTGCGGCCGGAAGCGGAGCGTCGTCGAAATTTGTATTTAAAGACGGCAGGATCGAAAGAGCCGAAAATGTAAAGGATATTAAGAATTATATTGAGAGAATAGATGAAATGCTTACTCGGAAGGAGAAATATTTAAAATGCAATTAAAAAAGAAGCCTATAACCGGCATGAAGGACATTCTTCCAAGAGAAATGGAAATAAGGGATTATGTCTTAAGCGTGATGAAAGATACATACAGGAAGTTCGGATTCGTTTCAATGGAAACTCCGTGTGTCGAGCATCTTGAAAATCTCAACAGCAAATCCGGCGGAGAAAACGAAAAGCTCATATTTAAGATCCTCAAAAGAGGGGAAAAGCTTAAGCTTGAAGAAGCGAAAACAGAGGCGGATCTTGTAGACGGCGGACTCAGATACGATCTTACAGTGCCGCTGTGCAGATATTACGCAAATCATTCATCGGAGCTTCCGTCGCCTTTTAAAGCGCTGCAGACAGGAAATGTATGGCGTGCCGACAGACCTCAAAGAGGAAGATACCGCCAGTTTATGCAGTGCGATATAGATATATTAGGAGAAACATCCAATATCGCCGAGATAGAACTTATACTCGCAACATCGACATTTCTCGGAAAAGTCGGATTTAAAAAATTTACAATCAGGATCAACGACAGAAGGATCCTTAAAGCGATGGCGGCTTATTCGGGATTTGAAGAAAAAGACTACGATACAGTATTCATAATCCTTGACAAGATGGATAAAATAGGCATTGAAGGCGTTGCTGCCGAACTTGAAAAAGAAGGATTTAAAGAAGAATCCATCAAAAAATATCTCACGCTTTTCGCAAATATAAGCGACAACACGGAAGGAATCGAATTTTTGAAAAACAAACTTGAAGGTTTCCTTTCGGATGACGTGGCAAACGGCCTCATTCATATTATCAACAGTGTTGATAAAGCAAAACAGAGCAGTTTCGGTCTCGTATTCGATCCGACGCTCGTAAGAGGAATGTCATATTACACAGGCCCTATATTTGAAATCACGATGGATGATTTCGGAGGCTCTGTAGGAGGCGGCGGGCGATACGATGAAATGATAGGAAAATTTACGGGTCAGAATGTGCCGGCATGCGGATTTTCCATCGGATTCGAGCGTATAGTTATGCTTATGCTTGAGCATGATTTCCAGATTCCTAAAGGAGTCGGCAAGAGAGCGTACCTTGTCGAGAAAAAAGTTCCGGATGAGAAGATGGAAGAGATACTCATGAAAGTTATGGCTGAGCGTGCCGAAGGCATGGAGATCAGTCTTAATATTATGAAAAAGAACAAGAAATTTCAAAAAGAACAGCTTGAAGCGGAAGGATACACAGAGATCGTAGAGATCTTTGCTGATTGATCAGGAGGATTTTAAAATGGCAGAATCAATGCAGGGCTTAAAAAGAACATGCCGATGCGCTGAAGTGACGGAAGCGCAGATCGGAAGCTCGGTTACTCTAATGGGATGGGTACAGAAAAGCCGCAATAAAGGCGGAATAATTTTTGTTGACCTCAGAGACCGTACAGGAATTATGCAGCTTATCTTTGAGAACGGAGATATAGATGAGGAAGGATTCAATAAAGCTGCTAAGCTCAGAAGCGAGTATGTAATTGCGGTTACCGGCGTGGTTGAAAAAAGAAGCGGCGCGGTAAATGAAAATATTTCGACAGGAACAATGGAGATAAGGGTAAATTATCTCAGAGTACTCTCTGAATCAGAGGTTCCTCCGTTCCCGGTTGAAGAGAACAGCAAGACAAAAGAAGATCTCAGACTTAAATACAGATATTTAGACCTCAGAAGACCTGATATACAAAGAAATCTTATGATGCGCTCAAAAGTGGC
>CASDUB010000005.1 GCA_949283905.1 uncultured Lachnospiraceae bacterium
CATATGGTTAACAAGGAGACGAAATGAATATTACGCAGATTGAATATTTCTTGACTTTAGCCGACAGAAAAAGCTTTAAAAAAGCAGCAGAATACTTAAATGTCTCTACTGCCGCTGTCAGCAAACAGATTTCTATGCTTGAAGAAGAATGGGGATTTAAAATTTTTGTCAGACATTACAAGGATGTTGAACTCACGCCTTCAGGCGAGATAATGTATAAGATGATGATCAATTCCACACAAAATTATTCCACTGCTCTTCTTTCTGCTATTCAGCAGGCCAATGAAGATAAGATCATTATTTCAATAGGAATCATAGAGAAATTAAATCTTAATTATATATATACTGCTTTAGGTCATATACAGGAACGCTATAAAAATGTCATTCTGTATATAGAAAGCATTATGGCTCAGGATCTGATATTCAAGCAGGCCGGGGGGAAATTCGATATGATAATCACGCACGAACACCTGATGCACAATGTCAGTCATATCGAAAAACATATAATCGGAAAACTTCAGCATGCGCTGATTATATCGAAAAATCATCCGAATTATCGCGAAGTTCTCTCCGGAAGAGCCATGACAGAAACTATATTTTATCCTTCTTCCGACAAAATAGACAGATATTCAAGCGACTTTCAGTTTATTGTTTCGACATATGGATTCAAGCCTAAAACAATAGTCGGTATGCCGAACCTTGACTCTATACTGATTGCCGTAAAAGGAGGCGGTGGAGTAGCCTTTCTTGATACAGGCATATGGCTTCAGCCCGAATTCGAACTTGCCGTAATACCGACCGGTATTTATTTTAATGAAATTGTAGTATGGCCAAGTCTTCCGGCCGATTCTATAATCAATGATATAGGAAAGTCGCTCATTAAAGAAATTAGAGAGTTAAGAAAAAACAATATTAAAAGTTAAATAAGACCGGCGCATTATCGCGCCGGTCCTGAATATTAAATAACTCTATATATTATTTTAGTTCTTTTCCGCAACTGCTTTCAGCTGTCCGTTCTCGGCAATTATCTTGATCGTATCGCCTTCGTCGATATCTCCGCCAAGAATAAGTTTCGCAGAAAGAGTCTCGACATGTTTCTGCAGGTATCTCTTGATAGGTCTTGCTCCGAACATTGGATCATATCCTTCTTTGATGATAATCTCTTTTGCTTCCGGAGTGATCTCAATCTTAAGATCTCTGTCAGCTACTCTCTTATTAAGACCTTTGACAAGAAGATCAACGATGCTGCCGATGTTTTCTTTTGTAAGCGGCTTAAACATGATTATCTCATCAAGCCTGTTCAGGAACTCAGGTCTGAAATGATTTCTGAGTTCACCCGTTACCATCGATGACGCCTCTTCCGAAATATTTCCGTTTTCATCAATACCCTCAAGCAGATACTGAGAACCGAGATTTGATGTCATAATAAGGATAGTATTCTTGAAGTCAACAGTTCTGCCCTGTGAATCAGTGATACGTCCGTCATCAAGAACCTGAAGCAGAACATTGAATACATCCGCATGAGCCTTTTCAATCTCATCAAAAAGAACAACCGAATAAGGTTTTCTCCTTACCGCTTCTGTAAGCTGACCGCCTTCTTCATATCCTACATATCCCGGAGGCGCTCCGATAAGACGTGACACTGAGTATTTCTCCATATATTCGCTCATATCGATACGCACCATATTGTTCTCATCGTCAAACAAAGCCTGTGCAAGAGTTTTTGCAAGCTCAGTTTTGCCGACGCCGGTAGGTCCGAGGAACAGGAATGATCCGATTGGTTTGCCAGGATCTTTAATTCCCGCTTTAGATCTGATGATAGCATCCGAAACTTTTGTAACGGCTTCGTCCTGTCCGACAACTCTTTCATGAAGCTGATCTTCAAGGGACAGTATCTTTTCTCTCTCGCTTTCGGTAAGTTTTGAGATAGGAATTCCTGTCCAACGTGAGATAATAGCTGCTATTTCGTCTTCTTCCACACTTTCGTGTACAAGTTTTAAATCTTTATTCTTAACCGCTTCTTCCTCGATTTCGAGCTGTTTCTGAAGTTTCGGAAGTTCTCCGTACTGAAGTTCCGCCGCTTTGTTCAAATCATAGTTCTGCTGCGCGATCTGAATCTGATTGTTTACATCTTCGATCTGCTCTCTGAGTTTAGAAAGTTTTTCAACAGAATTCTTTTCATTTTCCCACTGTGCCTTTTTATTGCTGAACTCATCTTTAAGTTCCGCCAGCTCTTTCTGAAGATCCTCAAGTCTTTCCTTACTGAGTCTGTCTGTCTCTTTCTTAAGAGCTGCTTCTTCAATAGTAAGCTGAAGAACTTTTCTGTTAAGCTCATCAAGTTCCGCCGGCATTGAATCAAGTTCTGTTTTTATAAGCGCGCACGCCTCATCCACAAGGTCGATCGCTTTATCAGGCAGGAATCTGTCTGAAATATATCTGTCCGATAATGTAGCTGCCGCTACAAGCGCGCCGTCTGTTATCTTTACGCCATGATATACTTCGTATCTCTCTTTAATACCACGAAGGATTGATATTGTATCTTCAACAGTCGGTTCATCAACATGAACAGGCTGGAAACGTCTTTCAAGAGCAGCGTCTTTCTCGATATATTGGCGGTACTCATCAAGAGTTGTAGCGCCGATACAATGAAGTTCGCCCCTGGCCAGCATTGGCTTAAGCATATTTCCGGCATCCATAGCGCCGTCTGTTTTTCCTGCGCCGACGATCAGATGAAGCTCATCGATAAAGAGGATGATCCTTCCGTCGCTCTTCTTTACTTCTTCAAGAACGGCTTTAAGTCTCTCTTCAAACTCTCCTCTGTATTTAGCTCCGGCAACAAGAGCGCCCATATCAAGCGAGAAGATCGTCTTGTCTCTTAATGTCTCAGGGACATCGCCTCTGACTATTCGCTGTGCGAGTCCTTCAACAACCGCTGTTTTACCGACGCCCGGTTCACCGATAAGCACCGGATTATTTTTAGTCTTACGTGAAAGTATTCTGACAACGTTTCTTATCTCGCTGTCTCGTCCGATAACGGGATCCATCTTCTGCTCTCTTGCTTTTTCAACAAGATCAACGCCGTATTTATTCAGTGTATCATAAGTGCTCTCCGGATTATCGTTTGTA
>CASDUB010000006.1 GCA_949283905.1 uncultured Lachnospiraceae bacterium
CAGAAAAGCGAAGATCATTACTATTACCGACAGCCAGCATTCGCCGATAAACCTCTATTCGTCATGCACTCTTTTGGCGAAAAGCGATATGGCGTCTATAGTAGATTCGCTTGTGGCGCCCCTGAGCGTTATAAATGCGCTTATTGTCGCAATCTGTCTCGAGAGAAAAGACAAAGTAATGGATTCTCTTTCGGAGATGGAAAAACTCTGGGAAGAATATCAGGTGTACAACAGAGACGATATGGATCCGTTAAATGAGTTTCGTATGAAGAGGAGCAATCAGAACAAGTGAAGAAAGTGTTCATAATCGGAGGCGGTGCGGCAGGAATGGCAGCGGCTGTTTTTGCGGCTAAGGAGAACCTTGAGATCCATATATTTGAAAAAAATGATAAGTTTGGAAAAAAGCTCTTTATTACGGGCAAAGGCAGATGCAATTTCACAAATGCCTGCAGCAATGAAGAACTTTTGAACAATGTGGTTTCGAATCCGCGGTTTATGTACAGCGCGTTCAGTGATTTTTCAAGCCGTGATGCGATTGATTTCTTTGAAAGCATCGGAGTGAAAACAAAGATAGAAAGAGGAAGGCGCGCGTTTCCTGCGTCCGACCATTCATCTGACATCATAAAAGCGCTTGTCAATCAGATGAGCAGCCGTAATATAATATGGCATTTAAATACAGAAGTAAAATCGCTGATCATAGAAGACGAAACCGTTAAGGGGATAATTCTCTCTGACGGTGAAAAACTGTATGCGGATGCCGTTGTTGTGGCGACAGGCGGGCTTTCGTATCCTAATACGGGCTCGACGGGCGACGGGTACAGATTCGCTGAAGACGCCGGAATAAAAGTGACGTCAACAAGGCCGGCTCTTGTTCCTCTTGAATGCAAAGAAGATTATGTAAGAGAACTGCAGGGACTTTCCCTTAAGAATGTTACACTGACAATAAAACAGGGCAAAAAAGAGCTTTACAGCGATTTCGGAGAAATGCTTTTTACTCATTACGGAGTCAGCGGTCCGCTTGTCATATCGGCAAGCTCCGTAATTGGAAAAAAACTGGAAAAAGGGCCTCTTGAAGCCTATATAGATCTGAAACCTGCGCTGAGCCATGAACAGCTTGACGCAAGGATATTAAGAGAGTTTTCGGATAATCAGAATAAGCAGTTTAAAAATGTTATATCTTCGCTTTTTCCTGCGAAACTTTTGCCGGTTATGCTTAAGCTTGGAGGGATCGATCCGGAGATACAGGTCAACGCGGTCAAAAAAGGTTTAAGACTTGAATTTGTAAATCTTATAAAACGGTTTAAATTTACGATAACAGGGCTCAGACCGTATTCGGAAGCGGTCGTGACGCAGGGAGGAGTAAACGTAAAAGAAATAAACCCGGCTACAATGGAAGCAAAGAACGTGAAGTCGCTCTATTTTATAGGAGAGGTGCTGGATGTCGACGCGTATACAGGCGGGTATAATCTTCAAGTGGCGTGGGCGACGGCAAAAAAGGCGGCTCTTGCTTTAAGTGCAGAAGGAGATAAAACGGATGAGTAATTTTCAGATAGCTATTGACGGTCCGGCAGGGGCCGGAAAAAGCACGATAGCAAAGATAGCGGCAAAAAAACTCGGATATATTTATATTGATACAGGCGCAATGTACAGGACGGTAGGTCTGTTTTTTGACAGACACGGAGAGTGGCCCGACAGCCATGAAAAGATCAAAGAACTCGTTGATAAGGCCGATATAAGCATCGATTATGAAAACGGAGAACAGGTGATCTTCTTAAACGGAGAGAATGTTTCGGCGCAGATAAGAACACAGGAAGCCGGTGCGAGCGCATCTAAAGTCAGCAAGCTGCCTGAAGTCAGAGAAAAAATGGTGGAATTTCAGCAGAAGCTTGCCGGAACAAAAAATGTCATAATGGACGGAAGAGATATAGGAACCGTGGTGCTTCCGAATGCGCAGCTTAAGATATTTCTGACGGCCGACGTATCGGTGCGGGCAAAGCGCCGTCTTCTGCAGCTTGAAGAAAAGGGTATGAGCGGCGATATTGCTCAGATAGAAGAAGAGATAAGAGCGAGGGATACGCAGGATATGACGAGAAGCGTTTCACCTCTCAAACAGGCTGACGATGCGATACTTCTCGATACTTCCGATAAAACGATCGATGAAGTTGTTGATATTATCGTTAAACTTCAAAAGGAGCGGATTTAATGAAGGTTACAGTGGCTTCTTCGGCAGGATTTTGCTTCGGAGTCAACAAAGCCGTAAATACCGTATATGAGCAGATAGAAAAAAGCGAGCTGCCGGTATATACTTTCGGGCCGATAATACACAATGCCATGGTTGTAAAAGATCTGGCGGATAAAGGCGTTAAAGTCATAAATTCTGTTGAAGAACTTGAAAAGATAAAAGAAGGCACGGTGATCATAAGATCCCACGGCGTTTCAAAAGAAATCCGGGAAAAGATGAACAGAGACGGCATAGTGTGCGTAGATGCGACATGTCCCTTTGTTGCCAAGATACATCGTATAGTCGAAAATGACAGCCTGCACGGATCGGTCATAGTAATAGTCGGAGATCCCGAACATCCTGAGGTTCAGGGGATCAGGGGATGGGTCGGCGGCGAATACCACATCGTCAATTCGATAGAGGAAGTAAAACGTCTGAAATTCAAATCTGATCAAAATATAACGGTTGTGGCGCAGACAACGTATAACTACCAAAAATTTAAAGAATTTGTTGAAATATTCAAAGAGATGGCATATAATATCAAGGTGTGTAGTACGGTCTGCAACGCGACTGAAGAAAGACAATCCGAGGCGCTTGAGATCGCACAAAAAGTAGATGCTATGATTGTCATAGGTGACAGACATAGTTCGAATTCCCGTAAACTGTATGATATCTGTAAACGCAAATGCAAATGTACTTACTTTATTGAAACTATTGTTGATCTGAAGACTCAACCTTTTCAATCGGTTAGTGGTGTAGGTATTACAGCAGGGGCATCTACTCCAAAAAAAATTATTGAGGAGGTTCAAAATTATGTCAGAAATGAGTTTTGAACAGTTATTGGATGAATCCATCAAAACAATTCACAACGGAGAGGTAGTTGAAGGATCTGTAATCGATGTTAAAGAAGATCAGATTATCCTGAATATCGGATACAAAGCTGACGGTATCCTTACAAAACAGGAATACTCAAACGATTTAAGCATAAATCTTTGTGACGTCGCAAAAGTCGGCGACACAATGGAAGTAAAAGTTGTTAAAGTAAACGACGGTGACGGACAGGTTCTTCTCAGCTACAAAAAACTTGCTGCAGAGCGCGGCAACAAACGTCTTGAGGAAGCGTTTGAGAACAAAGAAGTTCTCACGGCTACAGTTGACAAGGCGCTTCACGGAGGACTCAGCGTTTCATACGAAGGCGCAAGAGTATTTATTCCTGCAAGTCTTGTATCAGATGTATTTGAACGCGACCTTAAGAAATTCGAAGGACAGGAGATCAGCTTTGTTCTTATCGAGTTTGAGCCTAAAAAGAGAAGAATCATCGGCGACCGCAAACAGGTTGTTGCTGCCGAAAGAGAAAAAGCACAGGAAGAACTTCTTGCCCGCGTAAACGTTGGCGATGTTGTAGAAGGAACAGTTAAGAACGTTACTGATTTCGGAGCATTTATCGATCTTGGCGGAGCAGACGGACTTCTTCATATCTCTGAGATGTCATGGGGCAGAGTAGAGAATCCTAAACAGATCCTTAAAGTCGGCGACAGAATCAAAGTTCTTATCAAAGACATCAATGGCAAAAAGATCGCTCTCAGCCTTAAATTTGAAGATACTAATCCATGGCTTACAGCTGCAGACAAATATGCTGTCGGCAATGTAGTTGAAGGGCGTATCGCAAGAATGACTGACTTCGGAGCATTCGTTGAACTTGAGCCGGGAATCGACGCACTTCTTCATGTTTCTCAGATCTCAAGAGAACGTGTTGAAAAACCGTCAGATGTATTCTCTATCGGACAGATCGTAACAGTTAAAGTTGTAGACTTTAATGAAGAAGATAAAAAGATCTCTCTCAGCATGAAAGCTCTCGAGCCAAAGGCAGAAGAGGCTGTTGAAGCGGAAACACAGACAGAAGAAGCTGAGGCTGTTGAAGCTGAAACACAGACAGAAGAAGCTGAGGCTGTTGAAGCTGAAACA
>CASDUB010000007.1 GCA_949283905.1 uncultured Lachnospiraceae bacterium
GCTCCCAGAAAAGAAGAAATGAAAAATGCGGTTTTGGCTATGGCGGCAAAAGCTAAACGTCTCGGAGTCGACATCCGTATGAATACGGCAGTTACCCCTGAAATCATATCAGAAATCAAGCCGCATACTGTAATAAACGCTATAGGAGCGGTTTCACTTATCCCGAATATTCCGGGAAAGGATAAAGAATTTGTAGTTGATTCGCACGATGTGCTTGACGCAAAAGTACATCCGACAGGAAATGTAGTCGTTATCGGCGGCGGAATGGTCGGCATGGAAACGGCTGAATATCTTGCTCAAAAAGGAGCGAAGGTAACTGTCCTTGAAATGATGAAAGAGTTCTGCGCGGATATGGGTTCAACGCGTAAGATATGCGTGACTGAAAGCATATATCAGGAAGGTATCACGCCTGTAACAGAGGTAAAAGTAACAGGAATCGAAGACGGTAAAGTCGTCGGAGAAAAAGACGGCCGGAAAGTGGAATTTCCGTGTGACTATGCTGTTATGGCGGTAGGAGCAGTGAAGAGAGACGGAAGCGCTCTTGAAAAGATCTGTAACGAACTGGGCATAGGATATTATGAAGTCGGAGACGCAGGAATGGCAAGGCGCGCAATAAACGCTACAAGAGAAGCATTTGACGCCGCTCTGAATTTCGATAAACCGGAAGAGCATGCATATGTAAGCCGTCCTAAGAAACTCGTATTTGTAACAGGTGCAACCGGAACGATGGGCCAGGAGACGATGAAGCAGCTTCTTGCAAGAAATAACCGCTTTAAAGTAAGGATCCTTGCGCGTCCGTCGGAAAAGAACAAAACTCTTCTGAAAAAGTACAGATGTCCGTCTCTTGAGATAGTATGGGGAGATATGGCGGATTACGATACGATCAAGAAATGTGTTGACGGTGCTGATTACGTCCTGCATATTGGAGCTATGGTTTCGCCGGCGGCCGATAAATATCCCGAGCAGACGCTGTATACAAATATCGGTTCCACTTTGAATATAATCAAAGCCATAAAAGAACAGCCTGATCCGGGCAAAGTACATTTTGCGTATGTAGGAACAGTCGCTATGACAGGAAGCCGTCTTGAGCCGGTACAGTTTGGAAGAATAGGCGATCCGATGAATCCGTCTATACACGATTATTATGCATTGTCAAAAGTTTTCTCCGAGGCTGCCGTATTCGACAGTGGACTTAAATACTGGGTTTCTATCAGACAGACAGGACAGCATCCGAGCGCTGAAGGAGCGGGCGAAGAGCCTATCATCTTCCACCAGCCTGCAAATAATGTTCTTGAATGGAGCACTTCGATAGATTCAGGTATTTGCATGGCGAACCTCTGCGAAGACTGGGTAGACGAAGATTTTTGGAGGAAGGCATATAATTTAAGTTCAGGAAAGGATTACAGAATGGCTACCTGGGAACTGGCTGGGCTTTCGCTTGATCCTATGGGAATAAAATATGAAGACATCTATGATTATAAAGATGTGGCAAGATTTAATTTCCACGGCCAGTATTATCTTGATTCAGATAAGCTTGAAGAAAAGCTGCATTTCCGTCAGATGCCTGCATATATGTATTGGGGAGCTGTAAAAGACGAGATGGCGCGTATGATGAAAAATCCGATGATCGCTGCTATGATGCCTACAGCTGAAGCAATGTATGCCCATAACAAAGAAATCGCGGCTAAACGTATGGGACCTGTTTGGATGGAAGAAAATAATGAAATGGATTGGATATATGCGTTCTTTGGCTCGCTTGAAGCCAAACACAACGCTAAACCGTTTGAACTTCATCATCCTGCAGAAGAACCCGAAAGACCTCTCGATCACGGATACGATGAAACAAAAGGCATTGAAAACCTTACCGTAGAAGATCTTAAGAAGGCTGCTGCTTTTAGAGGAGGAGAGTATCTGGAGGACGAAGTAAAGAATATTTATACGCCTGTTAAATGGAGATGTGCTGAAGGACACGAATTTATGATGTCTGTTAACGCAGTACTTCATGGCGGACACTGGTGTCCTGAATGCCTGAAAAATTCATGGGCATATCCTAAGATGGCAAGAGAGAATCCGTTCTACGCGCAGGTTTGGGATACACAGCATAGTCCTGACGAGACATATGAGATACCGATGAAGTACAGTGCGTACGAGATCGCAAAAGAACTGAAAGAAAAATTAGGTTTGTAATTAAGAATATTACAAAAACGCCGGCGGTAAAAATTACCGCCGGTCTTTTTATATTGACGCAGCGTCAGAGCAGTATTATACTGATTATAGTGACATAGTGTCAGTACAAATGGAACTGATTGGATCGTGAAATTAAAAAGGAGGTTTTGATATGAAAAAGATATTGGTAGCATATTTTTCAGCAAGCGGAGTTACCGCGGGTGCTGCAAAAGAGATCGCGGAAGCGACAGGAGCCGATTTATTTGAAATAAAACCTGTCAAAGCCTATACAGCGGCCGATCTGGACTGGGTAGACAAGAACAGCCGCAGCACAAAAGAGATGAACGATCCCGCATGCCGCCCTGAATTTGTCGGAGCGGTTACAAACATGGATCAGTACGATACCGTGTTCATCGGATTTCCCATCTGGTGGTATATAGAACCGAGGATCGTTGATACATTTTTGGAGAGATATGATTTTTCGGAAAAGACACTAATCCCGTTTGCAACTTCGGGAGGAACAGGTATCGGCAGAGCGGAAAACAGTCTGAAGGATCATTGTCCTAATGCAAACTGGAAATCGGGAAAACGTGTGAACAAAGGAGCTGCGGAATGGGCAAAATCCGTTCTGGGAGAGTGATCTGTTATGCCAAAGGGCTCGGAAGAATTAACTAACGCAAGAAAAGAAGAGATCATAGACGCCTGCGCCGCCCTGTATGAAACCATGAGTTTTAAGGATATTACCCTGCAGAATATAGGAGAAAAAACATCTTTTACAAGAACTTCAATTTATAATTATTTTCATACAAAAGAAGAGATTTTTCTGGCTCTTCTTAAACGTGAACATGATGCGTGGATCGCGGATATGAATGAAATGATCAGTGAGAACAGTTCGATGGATGCAGAAGAGTTTGCGGAATCAATGACAGTGATTTTGGAAAGACGGACCTGTATGCTGAAACTTATGGCCATGAATATTTACGACATGGAGGCAAACAGCAGCAGGGAAAATCTGGTTGAGCTTAAAAAGTCTTATGCGGGAGCTGTCGCATCACTGAACGGGTGTCTGGAAAAATTCTTTCCGGCTATGACAAAAGATGACAGAAATGAATTTCTCTATGATTTTTTTCCTTTTTTGTTTGGAATATATCCTTATACATCTCATACGAAAAAACAGTTGGAAGCCATGAAACAGGCAGGGGTAAAGGACGGCGACTGTACGGTTTATGAGCTTGTAAGACCATTTTTATTTAGGCTGACAAGATCATTTTTGTGATCGGTTTTAAATTGCAGAAAACAAAATCAGAAAGCATCAGTCAGAAATGGTTGGTGCTTTTTGTTTCGATAAGTAAATACAAAATCAGGAGTAATTATACGAAATGACAGGTTTAGATATCAGACTTGTTCCTGTAGAAAACAGCAGGAAAGAATATGCAAGGATAAAAAAATTATATAAAGAAGCGTTCCCGCCTGAAGAAAGAGCGCCGTTCTTTCTTTTAAAAAGACGTGCGGCTCAGAAAAAAGGAGATTCGTGGAACGTATACGACGGAAGCAGATGGATAGGCTGGGCTTATATGATAAGATATAAAGATCTGGCGTATGTAAATTATCTGGCGATGGATAATTTGCAGAGGGGAAAAGGATACGGCGTTTATGTTATAGAAGAACTCAAGAAGAAATACGCCGGACAGAAATTTTTCCTCGCTCTTGAGCAGCTTGATCCGAATGCCGAAAACTATGAGCAGAGAGTTAAAAGGCATGCTTTTTATGAAAGATGCGGGCTCAAAGAGCTGCCGTATAAAATAAAAGAGGCGTCGGTTGTTTACTCGATTATGGGAACAGGGGAAACAGTAGAGCCGGAAGAATATAACGAAATGATGGATACTTTTTTAGGCGGATTTTTCACACGTCTTATCGATACGAGGATATTAAAAGAGTAATTGAGAAAAAATTAATAAAATGGTATTTTTATATATATGATTTTCAAGAAATAAAATGGAATTATTTCAGATATCAAAGGAGTTAATGCCTATGCTTACTGATATAAAAATTAAAAATTCTAATGAGTTGGAGTTTGCTGTTTTTTGCATTGAAAATGTAGCGGCAAAGCTGGGTGTGAATGCGGAACGGGTCTATCAGGCATTTGCTGAAAAGAGTGATATTTTAAATGGATATATTGTGCCGGAATATGAAATGCTGCATACTCAGAGCCGAGAATATATCATTAACGATCTTATTGATCTTATGAAAGAAAGGGGCATAGAGGTATGATTTTATATCATGGTTCTTATGTGGAAATAAAAAATCCGGAGTTGCTTCATTCGCGTTCAAATGTAGATTTTGGAAGAGGATTTTATGTTACCCCATTGTATGAACAGGCGGTAAAATGGTGTGGGAAATTTAAGCGTCGTGGTAAAGAAGGAATCATTTCTCAGTATGGATATGATGAATTCATGGGAAGTGAATTGAAAATATTGACATTTGACTCTTATTCTGAAGAATGGATAGATTTTATTTTAAATTGCCGCAGAGAAAAAGATTCGACAGATTATGATTTAGTAATAGGCGGTGTTGCCAATGATAAGGTTTTTAATACTGTAGAGTTGTTTTTCGATGGATTGATTGATAAAAATGAAGCTAACAGACGATTAAGTTATGAAAAACCGAATTTACAATATTGCTTTCGCACAGAAAAGGCGTTGGCGCAGTTGCATTTTGAGAGGAGTGAAATTATATGACAGCAAATCCGATTTTACTTCAGAAAAAATATAGCCGTGTCATTGAGAACTTTGCAAAGAAGCAGAAAATATCACTCGATGAAGCTTTAAAGTTCTTTTATTATTCAGAGGTTTATCAGCTGATGCGAGATGGTGTGTCTGATATGCATTGTATGAGTGATATGTATTTGGCGGAGGAATTACAGAAGGAGTATAGCGAAAAACAATTTATAGGAGAAAACCACAGATGATTCAAAATATCGAGCCGCACAGATTTCATAATGAGTACAGGTCGGATGCGAAGCCGACGCCTGAAAGTTATGTTATCAGGATGAAGGGCAGAAGCCCTCTCGCGAGGGTCGTGGAGATAAACGGCGAAAAAAGGATGGAATTTCCTAAAGCAGAGGCCTTTGATACAGAAAAGACAGTTTATGCGTTCAGTATAGATAATACGGAGTATTTTCTCGATATAAGCGGAAGCACGAAAGAGATAGAAGGCTTTACGTTTGATGAATTCAAAAGCTACAGAAGAGATCTCGCCGAATCACATATGTACGGTATGATAGTTTTTACTGCAGACCATCTTAATCAATGGTATCTTATAAGCCGATACTGCGGATTTTGCGGTGCAAAGACAGTTCACTCAAAAACAGAACGCGCAAGGCATTGTCCTAAGTGCGGCAGAGAGATCTATCCGAGCATAATGCCGGCAGTCATTGTAGGGGTAAAAAACGGTGACAGGCTGCTTATGACAAAATACAGAGGAAGAGATATTTCTTATTACGCGCTTATTGCCGGATTTGTTGAGATAGGAGAGACGCTCGAAGAATGCGTCGCAAGAGAAGTAATGGAAGAGACCGGCATAAAAGTAAAAAATATAAGATATTATAAATCCCAGCCGTGGGGGATGGCGCGCGACCTTCTCGCGGGATTTTACTGTGAAGTCGATGGAGACGACGAGATCACTATCGACAGAAATGAACTGAAACTCGCTCAGTGGGTGAAGCGTGAAGATATAGAGCTTCAGCCTGATGATTACAGCCTTACAAATGAGATGATGAAAACATTTAAGGAAGGCATCGAAAAATAAATTTAGTTACAAGGAGATGTTAAATGAAAGTTTGTGTATACTGCGCAGCAGGAGATCATGTAGATGAAAAATACAAAATAGTTATGAGAGAACTCGGACAGCGTCTGGCGAAAAATGGTCATACGCTTGTATTCGGAGGAGGAGCTTCCGGACTTATGGGAGCTGTATTTAACGGTGTAAAGGAAAATAACGGAACGGCTATCGGCGTTGTTCCTGATTTTATAAATGAATTTGAACCTACAAACATCGGCGCGTTTAATATCAATGTTCCTGATATGGCGACCAGAAAATTGATAATGGAAAAGAATTCGGATGTGTTTATTGTCGCACCGGGCGGCATAGGGACTTTTGATGAATTTTTTCAGTGTCTTACATTAAAAGAACTCAAGAGACATAATCATCCGATCATAATATTTAACTTTGATCATTTTTATGATGACCTTATCACTTTCATAAATAAATGTATGGAAAAGAAGTTTATAAAGGAAACGGTAAGAGGTCTTGTCTGCGTCTGCACTACGGTAGATGAGATCTTTGAAAAACTGAATGAATCCAAATAAAACAAATACCCCCGACGTCAAATGGCGCCGGGGGTATTTTAAGGCCTGCTTATATCGTTTTAATAGAACATGCTGAGCATTGTCTCTGAATTAGCTTCTGACAGTGCATCCGAGTTGTTGAGGAAAAGCACGTCTTTGATGTTTTTGCTTTCAACAAAATCTATAAGACTTCCCGTGTAGTATCTGTAGTCAAC
>CASDUB010000008.1 GCA_949283905.1 uncultured Lachnospiraceae bacterium
CTGCAAGCATAGCTGCATACGGGATCGTTTCAGTCGTATCGCCGCTGTCTACAAGTCCGCCATTCAACGTTGTTCCGCCCTTAAGTGATGAACCGCCGTTAAGACTGCTTCCTCCGCTTAAGCTTGAGCCGCCGCTGAGGCTGCTTCCGCCATTAAGGCTTGAACCACCGTTATTTAAGTTATTATTACTGTCATCATTTCCATCATCAACAAAATCGGGATCGTCGGCTGTTGTAGCTTTTATACTGCTCCAGTCAAGCTCTAAAAATACAGTCTGCGTTCCTGTTCCTTCCGCTATAGCCTCCATGATAGGCACAAATACCTGCAACGGTACATATCCGTCCTTTAACGCCTCAGGAATCAATTCAAACGTAACCATATCCGGATAATTTGTCCCGTAGACATCACTTACAAGGCTTCCGTCATCATTCATTTGATAAGAATCAACCGTTACATCCGCAGTTTTTCCAACGGGATTTCCGTATTGATCAAGAGTATAACCGGTAAGGAAATATTGTAATCCGCTTAAGTAGCCGTAAGCATTCCCGATCGCTAATCCCTTGAAATCAAGCGTCACATAATACTTTCCGTCCTTTACCGTCAGCTTAATAGTATGATTGATCGCATTATCAGACATCGAAGCTGTTTCTTTATCTGCTTTTACCATATTTCCATCTATTGAATAAATCCCATCTTTAAGTTTAAGGATATCAAGTACCGTATCATCCGGTTCATCAGAAGCACCCGGCTTATCGGGCTGTTCGGCATTAGCCGTTAACGTACTCCAATCTAATTTCAGATAAACCGGCTGCGTTCCGCTTCCTGTGGAAATAGCCTCCATAATTGGGACAAATACCTGAAGAGGAGCATATCCGCTTTCTATTGCTTCGGGAATTAATTCAAATGTAGCCTGAGCCGGATAATCCGTTCCATATATATCACTTACACGGCTGCCGTCTTCATTGACCTGATACGAATTTACAGTAACATCTCCCAATGTACCTTTCGGATTTCCATAATCATCCAGAGTGTAACCCGTCTGAAAATATTTTAATTCACTAAGATATCCATATAAGCTGCTTATAGTAAGTCCTTTAAAGTTCAGTGTAACATAGTACTTTCCATCTTTTGCCGTAAGCTTAACTGTATGATCAATTGCTTCATTTGACATTGACAGAGAGGTTTTATCAACCTTTACCATGCTTCCTGTAATATAATAATCACCGTCTTCTAATGCGTCCTTATCTATATCTGATGCCTCTTCGCTTTCACTAAAGGTTTTAACAGCTTCATTCAATTCATTTATTGCCGAATTTATATCTTCTATACCAGAAGCCTGATTATTTAATATCCCTTCGGCTTTTGAAATTACATCTTTAAGCTCTGCATAAGCGCTTTCAGTTTTATTTCCTATTTCTACCGCTTTGGCATCATCTATTGCCTCCTGCAAAGCTTCCCTTGCCTCTGAAAGATCTGTGCTTTCCTCAAGCTTTGAAACCGCTTCTTTTACCAATAAAATTTGTTCTTCATAAGCTTTTGACGCTTCTGCCGTATCAGTATATTTTTTTTCATATACACTTTCTGCTTCAACTACTGCGTTTGAAAGCCCTTTATAGCTTTCCGCTGTAAACTCTTCTTCGGAAAAAGTTTTTGCGTATTCTATTTCTTTAAGAAGTGCTGACTTATCGTATTTCGGAATATCATTTGCCGCATATTCTTCTGTTCCCTTATATTCCGGATTCGATATAAGAAGGTTTACAAGCAATTCATCTAATACGATTTCTTCATAAGACAATCCGTTCATTGCAGCCATTGAAGGAGAATTGACCGCAAGCGTATACCCGCCGTTATCATTTTTACACGAATCATTTAATCTGAGTTTTATAGATTTAATACATGCAACTTCTGTAATTGCGTCATAGCCGTCATTATCTTTTAAAGTTCCGTCTTCATTGCAGTAATAAGAAAGAACAGTCATCGAAGCTTCATCAAATTGTCCGTCGCCTTTTTCTCCCTCCTCACACCAAAGACCACCAGTGTAAGAAAGAACTCCCTGCTGAATTTCCACCGGCACGAATGCCAAATATAAATCTGCCGTCTGAGCGTTTTTTACAAGTATTGCTTCTTCTACTAAAGTTCCGTCAGCCATAGAAGATACAGCTGCATCAGAATTTTTTACCAGATTTACATTTACTTTATATACTCCGTCATCCAATGTTGAAACATCTATTGTATCAATCGGATTAGAGAAAAAAACACGGATTCCGTTTGAAATATCTGCATATGAATTACTGATTTCGATCTTCAACACTCTGTTCGCTTCATCAATCACATATGTTGGTTTATATCTGGCTCCGCTTTTCTGAGTAAAAGCAATATTTAAATTCTCAAGATCAAAGTTTTCAGGTATAGGAACCAAGATTTCATATCCTCTTGCAACATCAGCAGGATTTCCATCAACATCCTTCACCGTAATTTCCAGTGCACAGTATTCAGCCGAAGTATTGGCAATATTTGTTGTCCATGCCCCCTCTAATGTATATGGCCAGTTTGAATAATCATATTTAACTACATCAAGCCAAGCGTTTTCTGCCAAATCATAATTATTTGAAATTACCTGAATGCCGGTAGCTTCATTCGTTATAGTTACACTTTTTGTATCTTTAAAATAAAGCAAATTTGTTACAGAACTTATATTATTCCAATACCAATCGTAACTTATATCTCCTTTTTCTTCATATTCCTTTTCAGCCATAGGCAGATAAAATGCTAATCTTTCTTCAAACTTAAGTGAAAATTCTGACCAGCTTGCCTCTGTATAAAGTGATGAATCCAACTTCTTTAATTCTTCAACAGAATCAAGCAATTTTTCATAATTTGATATTTCTACTTGCACGGGTACAAGACTATTTATTGTATCCTGAAGCTTTGTCACAAAATTCTGCTGTACCTGTTCACTAAACCCGCTTATATCCGTAATCTGCGATAATGTAGCCCATATCTCTGTAAAACCTGCCCATGATTCATCCGTATAATCTTCTGCCTTTAATTTTGACGCCTGTTCATACAATTGTTTGTACTGATCTGACAATATATTATTTTCTGCCGGTACAAGACTGTTTATTGTATCCTGAAGCTTTGTTACAAAATTCTGCTGCACCTGTTCACTAAACCCGCTTATATCCGTAATCTGCGATAATGTAGCCCATATCTCAGTAAAACCTGCCCATGATTCATCCGTATAGTCTTCTGCCCGCAATGCAGAAGCATACTCATATAATTCTGTATACTGTTGTGCCGATGTTTCTGCAGCTGAAACACTTGAAACACATATGCCTAAGCACATGATCAAAGCTAAAAATAAAGATAAAGCCTGTTTTAGATGTTTATTAATTACTTGATTCATTTTCATATCCTTCCTGCTTTTTATTGTAAGTAAAGTTAGCGCAGGCTAACCTGCACCCTCAAAAAAATGCCTCTTCTCATCTTGGCCAAATTTAATTTAAATCTTTTTTTTATTTTACGCAATGCATCGTTTGTCACACCGGCGTGACAAAACATACCGATTTGACGGTAAATTGATTATGTACTTAATCTCAGAGGTGGTTTTTTTTGTCTAATTTCCGTGACAAATCACAAAACTTTTATAAAACTAAAGCTTTTAAGAAAATCCGGTTTATACTTCGCCGCGCTACGTCAATAATAAAAATTACCCGGAGTTTGATATGTACTCTCCTTACTTGTTGTCCGGTAAAGCGGGTACATATCATTTCATCCCCGGGTCTTGATACTTATTTAATTTTTATTGTTATTTGCCGTCTTTACGTTTCTTTTTTACAACGACCGCCGCTGCCGCAGCCGCTCCTGCTGCCGCGAGTATACCTGCATACGTTGCTGCATCAGTCATATCTCCTGTATTTACATTGGATTTCAATCCTGAACCATTATTAAGATTTGAACCGCTGTTCAAGCCCGAACCGTTATTAAGGCTGTTGCCTCCGTTCAGACTGCTTCCGCCGTTAATGTTCGAACCGCCGTTATTATTTCCGTTATTTTCACCGTTATAGTTATTATCGCTGTTGCCATCATCGGTAAAGTCCGGATCCTCGTCTGTAGTCGCCTCTATACTGCTCCAGTCCAGTTTAAGGAATACATTCTGTGTTCCTGTTCCCGCTGCTATCGATTCCATGATTGGCACAAATACCTGAAGCGGCACATAGCCGTCATTTAAAGCTTCCGGTATAAGCTCAAATGTCGCCATATCAGGATA
>CASDUB010000009.1 GCA_949283905.1 uncultured Lachnospiraceae bacterium
ATCGTCGCGCAGAGAATAGGAACTATCATGAATGCCGACAAGATAATGGTTCTTGACGAAGGCAGGATAGCGGGAATAGGAACACATAAAGAATTGCTGGAGAACTGCGCTGTCTATAAGGAGATCGCGCTTTCACAGCTTTCAGAGGAGGAATTGTAATATGCCGGGACCAATGAGACATGGACAGATGAGATCAATGTCAAATGAAAGAACGGATGTTGAATCTCTGAAAAAATTGATAGGTTACTGCAAAAACTATCTGCCTGTTATGATTATCGCCATCGTATGCGCGGTGGCGGGAGCGTTCGCCAGCATTATAGGGCCTGAAAAGATCAGTGATCTTATGAACCTCATCATGTCGGGAGTGATGAGCGGTATCGATTTGGAGAAAGTAGCCGAAATAGCCTTTACCCTTGTGGCCATATATGCGGCCGGAGCTGCATTTTCATATATACAGCAGTTTATCATGGCGACAGTGACGCAGAGAATAACTAAGAAGATGAGAAGCCAGATAGACCATAAAGTAAACTGTCTTCCGCTTAGCTTTTTTGACAGGACGGCGCGCGGAGATATACTGTCGATAGTGACGAATGATGTGGACATGATCGGTCAGACGCTTTCAATGAGTGTCGCGAATCTTGTGAGCGCGGCGGCGCTGTTTGTCGGAGTTATATTTAAGATGTTCAGCACAAACGTCGTGCTCTCGATTGTTACAATAGTATCTTCACTGATCGGATTTCTGTTTATGGGAGCGATAATGAAGAGGTCGCAGAAATATTTCAACCGTAAACAGATCGATCTTGGGCGGATGAACGGTCAGATAGAGGAGATCTATACAAATCACAACATAGTTAAGGCTTTTGGCGGAAAGAAACAGGAGAAAGATATTTTCAACGCGACTAATGAAAAACTCTATGAGAGCAACTGGAAATCCCAGTGGATGTCGGGTATGATGATGCCCATTATGACATTTGTCGGAAATCTTGCGTATGTTCTGATATTTATAGTAGGCGTCAGCTTCATTATCAATAATAATGACGCGGTAACGTTCGGAACGATCATAGCATTTACTATTTACGCAAGACTTTTCTCTCAGCCGCTTTCAACTTTCGCCCAGGCGATGACAAGTATTCAGCAGGCTTCGGCGGCTTCAAGAAGGATATTCGGTATGCTTTCTGAAGAGGAGGTGCCTGACGAATCATATAAAACGGAAAAACTTGAAACGGTTAAAGGAAACATTGAGTTCAGAAATGTCAGATTCGGTTACGATAAAGACAAAACGATCATACATGATTTCAGTGCCGATCTGAGATCAGGACAGAAGGTGGCGATCGTCGGCCCTACGGGAGCAGGAAAAACGACGATAGTAAATCTCCTTATGAGATTTTATGATGTGGATAAGGGCGATATACTTATCGACGGAGTATCGATAAATGATATGAAGAGAGAAGATGTACATGATCTGTTCGACATGATACTTCAGGACACATGGATATTTGACGGAACGATAAGAGAAAACCTTGTATATAATAAAACAGGGGTTGACGACAGCGAACTTGACAGGGCGTGCAAAGCTGTGGGGCTCAGTCATTTTATAGAGCAGCTTCCTGACGGATATGACACCCAGATCAACAGTTCGTTAAATCTTTCCGAAGGACAGAAGCAGCAGCTTACGATAGCCAGAGCGATGATTAAGGACGCTCCGCTTCTTATCTTAGATGAAGCGACATCTTCGGTAGATACGAGAACGGAGCTCGTCATTCAAAAGGCGATGGATGACCTGACAAAAGGACGTACGTCTTTTGTTATAGCTCACAGACTTTCTACTATTAAGAACGCCGATATAATTCTCGTCATGAAGGACGGCGATATAATTGAACATGGAAAACATGAAGAACTTTTAGCTGAAAAAGGATTTTATGCGGAATTATACAACAGTCAATTTGTAGTGGCATGATCAGTGAAAGTACAAAAAACGGGGTGCAGAACGCATCCCGTTTTCTTAAGATAAAATCTAATATATTTCAATTTATATCAAGGATTTTAGCTTTTTTTTCGTAGTACTCTTCTTTTGTGAGTATTCCCGCATCGTGAAGAGTGCTTAAGGCTTCAAGGAGTTTTTTTTCAACTTCCGTGATCTCACCGTTGCGATATTCCGCTTTATCCAAAGGTTTCTTCTTATCAAACAATATTCCCATAAATTACTCCTTTCAGGTGCGAACACCTTCTGACTTTCTCATACAGATATTATAACACAATAATCGTATTTAGTCTTGTGTCAGACGGGATTTTGTTATTAAACTTAAAATAATGCTTACTATAAGGCTGGCGATGTATATCAGATAAGCATACCGCATCTCTCCTAAGAATATTCGAGCTAATGCGATGACGGCATATGCCAGATAATTTACCATGCAGTGGATCGGATATATGACAGAGTATGCCGAGCTTGAATCGCGCCTTCCGAATACCGTAACTATCCAGGCCGTCAAAAATACATGAGTTCCAGTGGCGCCGAGACCGAAGAAAAACAGCGCGATGAACATGAGGGGAAGTATATTTGTAAAATCCAGCACCATGCCGAAGATCATGGAAAGACAGCATACGATAAAACCTTTTCGCGTCCCGAGTTTCGCATCGAGTTTCCCCCAGATAGGGCCGCCTATAAGACCTAAAAGTCCCATGACAGTGAACATTACAAGGGTAAGTGACTCGGGAAGAGGAATTTCGCGGTGTCTTACCACGAACTGGCCGATAACGCCCATCATTGTCATGCTGTAGAATCCTACCATGAGCGCTATAAACCATACCTGTCTTGTGCGTAAAAGCTTAAGAGCGCCGGTGGCGGGGCCTTCATTATCCACAAGTTTTAACTCATCGGCAGAACGCTCCTCGGGCGGAATGTTGTCGGGATATTCGCCGCACTCCTCGGGAGTATCTTTTAAGAAGATCAGACATATGAAGGCGAATACCGCGAGTACTATTGATATAAAAGTCATAGTCGGCTTAAAACCGAAATTAGCGAATGTCACGGTATAAAGAGTTACCGATGTCATTGATGAAAAAGGCGCGCCTATAGAGGTATATCCCGATGCGATGCCTTTTTTAGTCGGAAACCAGTTCGCGACAAGGGCTCCTCCGCCGATAAAGGCGAAAGAATTGGCACAGCTTATAAGTCCTGTAAGGGCGACAACAAACATCGGAACGCTTGAAGCATGGCCGTACATATAAAAGAACACGGAAGAAGCCAGAACTCCGATAAAGATCATCTTGCGGCTGCCAAGGATAACGCAGAGTTTTCCAAGGACAAGTACGACGACGGTGCTTATGATTCCTGCGATAGACGCAAAGCTTAGCAGCACATCGTAATTGAGATTATTGACGGAAGAGATCTGAGGGAGTATGACGTTCATTCCGTCGGGAATTGTGGCGGTGTAAAAATAGAACATCAAAAATCCGAAAAGGATAACGAGCCAGTGACGCCGGCTGAATCTGTTTTTTTTCATAATAATATTTCCTCACACATAAAAAATACTCAAATGGGTAACCCATAAGCATTATAATTATAACGTTTTTACAAATAAAATATAATAGTTTTATGCATTATATTTAATTTATACTTAATATAATGATTTTTTTATATGCTTTGACAGGCCTGTATATTATTGTACGTAAAATTTAAATATGCTATAATCCTATCGAAAAAAATAATTAAGATACGGAGGCAAATGATGGTTACTAAAGATATCAGATATATCGGCGTTAATGATAGAAAAATAGACCTTTTTGAAGGACAGTATGTCGTACCGGAAGGAATGTCATATAATTCATATGTTATCATGGATGAAAAGATCGCGGTAATGGATACTGTCGACGGCAATTTCAAAGAAGAGTGGTTAGCAAATCTGGAAAATGAACTTGCGGGAAGAAAGCCTTCATATCTCGTTGTTCATCATATGGAGCCTGATCACTCTGCGAATATCGCGGAATTTGCCGAGAAATATCCCGAAGCTGTTATTGTTGCTTCAACAGCAGCGTTTAACATGATGAAAAACTATTTCGGAACCGATTTCTCTGACAGAAGAATCGTTGTAAAAGATGGAGATGTTCTTGAACTCGGAGAACATAAACTTGAGTTTATAGCTGCTCCTATGGTTCACTGGCCTGAAGTTTTTGTGTCATATGACAGCAAAGATAAAGTGCTTTTCTCGGCGGATGGTTTCGGAAAATTCGGAGCGCTTGACGCAGATGAAGACTGGGCATGCGAAGCCAGAAGATACTATTTCGGCATAGTAGGAAAATACGGCGCGCAGGTGCAGAGCCTTCTTAAAAAAGTTTCAAAATTTGACGTGCAGATCATATGTCCTCTTCACGGACCCGTACTTAAAGAAGATCTCGGATATTATTTCAATCTTTACCTTACATGGTCTTCATACGGCGTTGAGAGCGAAGGAGTTGTTGTCGCTTATGCTTCGGCTCACGGACATACAAAAAAAGCGGCCGAGCTTCTTGCTGAAAAGCTTTCAGAAAACGGATGTCCGAAGGTTTCCCTTATTGATCTTGCGAGAGACGACATGGCAGAAAGCGTTGAAGACGCGTTCCGTTACGGAAAGATAGTATTATGTTCAATTACATATAACGGAGACATCTTCCCGTTTATGAAGGATTTCATCAATCATCTTACAGAACGCAATTTCCAGAACAGAACAGTCGCTTTTATGGAAAACGGAAGCTGGGCTCCGCAGGCAGCAAGAGTTATGATGAAGATGCTGGAAAACTGCAAGAATATCACATACGCTAAAAACAATGTAAAAATAACATCGGCTCTTTCTGAGAGCAGCATCGCGCAGATAGAGGCTTTGGCAAAGGAACTTGCTTAATGAGAAAATGCAGATACGCTTCTAAGTGCGGAGGATGTTCCTATCAGGGAATGCCGTACCAGGAGCAGTTGAAATTAAAACAGAAGAAAATGACAAGATTACTGGACAGGTTTAGGCCTGTCCGGTTTATTATAGGCATGGATGATCCGTTTTACTACAGAAATAAAGTTCATCATGCCTTTACAAAG
>CASDUB010000010.1 GCA_949283905.1 uncultured Lachnospiraceae bacterium
GCGAAGAGATTGACGCTGTTGTATCTGAAAACGACGAGATGGCTCTTGGCGCAAGAGAAGCTATCAAAGCTCAGGGTCTTGATATCCCATGCATCGGTATCGATGGTATCACAGATGCTGTAGCAGCAGTAGAGAGCGGTGATATGATTGCCAGCGACTTCCAGAATGCTGAAGGACAGATCAGAGGAGCTCTTGATACAGCTGTTAAATGTGTAAATGGTGAAGATTACGAGAAAGAAGTATGGATTCCGTTCGAAATGATCACACCTGATAATTATACAGAATACCAGGGAAGATATTAATCCGAATGTTTTAGTGATTTCGAGAGTGCGAAGCACGGAGAAATCACGTGACTCATTGAAAAATACATTTTCCTTATATAGACTCAAATAATAAAAAAATAATAAATGTTTGCATGATTAAGTAAGCACGAAAAGGCAGATGAAGGATTCTATCGTTTCGTCTGCCTTTAAAAATGAAAACTCCGCACAGCGGATCGATAAGGAGGTTATGCACTATGTTACCTTATGATGGAGTAGATCTTGATTTTTCTCTTAAAGGCAAAACTGCTATTATCACAGGAGGAGCAGCCGGAATCGGTTTTGCTACAGCGCAGTTTTTCCATGACAAAGGCGTGAACGTGGTTTTGGCTGATCTGAATCCCGAACTCGATAAAGTTGCGGCTGAACTTGGAGAAAATACGATCGGAGTTATCGGAAATGTATGTGACAAAGATTATCCCGGAAAAGTCATTGAAGAGGCTGTAAAAGCATTCGGACAGGTGGATATTTTGATAAACTGTGCGGGTATTGTTGCGCTTGATAATGCAGAGACTATAAGCGCAGAATATTGGAATCGTACTATCGATATCAACTTGTCGGCATGCTTCTTCATGGCTCAGGCAGTAGGAAAATACATGATCGATAATAAAGTAAACGGATGCATTGTAAATATGGCGTCACAGGCCGGCGTAATAGCGCTTGACAAACACGTAGCTTACTGCGCGGCTAAAGGCGGAATCATAGCTATGACAAAGGTTATGGCAAAAGAGTGGGGCAAATACGGCATCAGAGTCAATTCAGTAGCTCCGACAGTTGTTCTTACTGCCCTCGGACACAAGGCATGGGATGGCCCTGTAGGAGACGAGTTTAAGAAGACGATCCCGGCAGAAAGATTTGCCGAGCCGGAAGAAATAGCTTCAGTTATCGCATTCCTCTGCAGCAAAGGCGCAGGAATGATCACAGGTCATAATCTGCTCGTTGACGGCGGATTTACGATTCAGTAAGGAGGAAGTTATGCAGCGAATATTAAACAACCCGGACAACATTGTTGATGAAATGCTGGAAGGATTTCTTAAAGCTCATTCTGATATTGTGGAAGCGACAGACAATCCCCGCGCCGTAAAAGCGAAAAACATTCCGGAAGGCAAAGTAGCCGTTATAACCGGCGGCGGATCGGGTCATAAACCTGCTTTTATCGGATATGTAGGAAAAAATCTTTGCGATGCGGCAGCAGTCGGCGAAATATGTTCGTCGCCTACGGCAGTTGCGTTTTTGGATGCGGCTAAAGCGGCTGATCAGGGCAAGGGCGTTGCATGCCTGTACGGAAATTATTCCGGCGATAATATGAACGTTAAAATGGCTGTTAAAATGGCTAAAAAAGCCGGAATAACAATGAAAACCGTAGTTGCCAACGACGATGTGGCTTCAGCGCCGAAGGATCAGAGAGAAAAACGCCGCGGCGTGGCCGGTGAAGTACTCATGTGGAAAGTCGGCGGAGCAAAAGCTGCAAAAGGCGGCGACCTTGACGAGGTTATCGCGGCAGCGCAGAAGGCTATCGATAATACACGTTCTGTAGGTATCGGTTTAACTCCGTGTACGCTTCCGGCTGTCGGACATCCTAATTTTGAGATCAAAGAAGGAACAATGGAAGTCGGAATCGGACATCACGGCGAGCCGGGAATCGAAGTCGTTCCGATCGAAACAGCCGATAAGATGGCAAAACGAATGACAGACATTGTACTGCCGGATTATCCGTTCGTTGCCGGCGATGAAGTAGTTGTACTCGTATCAGGCCTTGGCGCTACTCCTGTTATGGAGCTTTACGTACTGTACAATGAGATCGATAAGATCCTTAAAGAAAAAGGTATCATCACTCATCGCGCGTACGTAGGAAATTATTTTACATCTTTGGAAATGATGGGCGCGACATTGACAATCATGAAGCTTGACGACGAGCTCAAAGAGCTGATAGATATGCCGGCATACAGTATGGGGCTTAAACAGGAATAAACCCGGATTAAAATAGTGTAGAGGAGACATAGGTATGGATGCTTTTAAGAATGAGGACGGAAAATCCATTTTGATGAAAATGGTAAAGGGAATCCAGGACAATAAAGCATATCTCGGAGAAGTAGACGGTCTGATAGGCGACGGCGATCACGGCATGAATATGAATAAAGGATTCACGGTTTTCGAAACGCGTTTTTCAGACAAAGATATAAGCTTTACTGAAGGCCTGGATGAACTGGGTATGATTTTACTTAATGAAATCGGCGGATCCATGGGTCCTATCTACGGAACGATCCTGATGGAAATGGCGGAAGCAGGCGAAGATCTTGATGAAATTACAGTGGGAGATCTTGCGAAAATGCTGGAAGCAGGACTTGAAGGACTTTATGGAATCGTAGATGCAAGGGTAGGAGATAAAACGCTTGTAGATACTTTATCGCCGTCGGTTGAAGCGTTGAAAGAAGCTGCGCAGGCCGGCGAGAGCTTTGAAGAGGCGCTTCCGAAAATGAAGGCAGCCGCTGAAAAAGGAAGAGATTCTACAAAAGATATGGTAGCTAAATTCGGACGTTCCAGCCGGCTTGGCGAACGCTCACGCGGCGTACTTGACGCCGGAGCTACATCGTGCTGTATTATCGTTACAGCTATGGCGGACGGAATATTAGAGCTTTGCCAGTAAGACGATCTTAAGGTGGGGTATTGTGGTTTTTAAAGAGTGGCTGTCGCACTGTGCGGCAGCTGCTCTTTTACGCTAAGTATGACTTTTTTGACAAGGTTATCCTGCTGTTTGCAGTACATTGCTTAATATTTTGCCGTTTGATACAATGATGCAAAGGATTTCAAAAGTGTGAAGTGCAAAGAAATCCGTGGCATCATCAGGATGTTATATAGAAGGAGAAAAAATGTCAGAAATGAAGAGAAGCGTTCTGATAGTCGATGATGAATTTCATATAGCAGAGTTGATTTTCAAGCTTATAAACTGGGAGGAACTGAATATTGAATGTATGGATATACTCAATAACGGTGAAACCGCTCTTCAGATGGTGCTTGATAAAAAACCCGATATTGTCATCACGGATGTCAGAATGCCTAAAGTTAACGGGCTGGATCTTATAAAAAATGCAAGAGACAAAGGAATGAATACAAGCTTCATTATTGTCAGCGGTTATAAGGAATTTGAATACGCCCGCGGAGCCTTGGCGTATGGGGTGGAAGATTATATATTAAAGCCGATCAATGAACAGGAGCTGAATGATGCGCTGA
>CASDUB010000011.1 GCA_949283905.1 uncultured Lachnospiraceae bacterium
CTGCCTCGTATTGGCTGTAATTAACTGAGCTAATCGAAACACATCGTTTTTATGTTTCTTTATATCTTTGCTGTCAACCTTCTCTCCTTCAATTCCTCTACCGCTTCTTCTATTCTCTCATCGTTTATATCTTCAAAAGATAAAACAACAGAAATATCATCAGCACTATTATCCTCTGAAAACTGTTTCGGGTTGTATGCCCATAATTCAAGCCTGACCTGCTTATCCGGATCTATTAATTCTTCCGTCAGCAATGTTTTATCATATTCTTTCTCACTAATCGCATATGTAACAACTCGGCTTGGATTTAACATTGTTTTTTCAGAAAGCGCTGTTTCCCCTGCAAAGACCATATTTTCTGTAACTTGCGTTTTATCTATATATCCTGCCTTGCGGACAGGCGTTTTCAAAAATATTTTTGACTTTTCAAATAGTTCATATCGGCTATACTTCGATTCAACAAACTTGTTAACACCGTCTTTTGCCACAAAAAACAAGTCCGTTGCTTCCAACTGATTCACTGCTCTGGTCAATGTCATTGCTGTAAATGGAAGCGATTTTCCAGCTTCTGAAATATACAATCGTTGTTTAGTGCTATACAAATAAAACAAAAATAACTGCTGCGTGGAGTAAACAAACTTTTCCATAATCTTTTGAGATTCTTTCTCATCTGTAAGCATTGTTCCGATGAAAGGAAGAAAGACCTGCTTAGCAGTAACAAACGGTATATTATTTTCTATAAAACTTTTTCTTCGATAATTCGATACAGCTGCGAGTTCAAATACAACCGGCACATTATCAACTTGCTGAATTTTTGCAATTTGTTTTTTCAATGCCGGAAGCGTTGCAAGTTCTTCTGTAGGAATGAGCATTATACAACGTTTGTTCCCAATATATGCTGTACAAAAATCATAACTTCCCGCAATATAAACAGGCAAAGAATCCTGATGATTCCATGCTTCATATTTAATAGGAACCCCAAATACGTTTGTAAGCATATTTCTCACTCTCCTTTTAACTCAATTTATTTCAATTTAACTTAGCAAATGTTAAAAGTCAAGTTTATAAGTTATTATGAATTTCAACTACACCTCGTATACTTTTTCCGTGTTTATAAGACTTTTCCTGCAAACTTTACACAAAACGCCACGATCTGTTACATAATCTCAAAAAATTTTTATTTTTTCTTTCTTTATTTTACCATATTTTTCCAAATGTTACATATTATATCTACATTTGAATACTGTTATTTAAACATCAAAATTCCATCACCTGAACATACTTTTCTTTTCTATCATTAAAGGTGTTTGATCAAGTCATGGTTCCGTAATGCATTCTTACATATTTTATGATATTATTTTTAAGGCACCATTCACTAATTTAATTTTAAGGAATAAAAAAATGATCATCAGAGAATATTGCACAGGCGATCTGCCTGAAATGATAAAAATATGGAATGAAATAGTTGACGAAGGAATTGCTTTTCCTCAGGAAGAATTGCTTGATATTAAGACCGGCTCAGATTTCTTCGCTTCTCAAAGCTATACCGGTGTTGCCGTCGATCACAATAAAATCCTCGGTTTGTATATACTGCATCCGAACAATATCGGAAGATGCGGACACATAAGCAACGCAAGCTACGCCGTCGCATCGAACTGCCGCGGTAAACATATCGGCGAACAGCTCGTTTTGGACAGCCTGACAAAAGCAAAAGAAAAAGGATTTCGCATCCTGCAGTTTAACGCCGTAGTCGAAAGCAATACGCATGCCCGACACTTGTACGAACGTCTCGGATTTAAACAGCTGGGCGTTATTCCCGGAGGATTTAAAATGAAGAACGGGCAATATGAAAACATATGCCCGTACTACCATATTCTTTATTAAGCGAATTTTACAAAGGGCGTCAAATGACAGCCCTTTTCTGCATTACGCAAAATCTACTCTCTCAAAAGCTTCAAGAACAAGTGATTCGTCAGCGCTTATATTCGTACCGTATTCGCTGATATAAATTTCAAACAGGCCGTTGCCCATTTCCATCCAGCCGTAAATATCGGCGAACTGGGTTGATCCAAAATCATCACTATACACATAAGTATTTTTAACTGTATAGATTGTCACGCCGTTCACAGTCTGCTCATGTACATCTCCCACGATTATATCTGAGTACTCCTGCATTCCCTCGGTCCAAGAATAATCAGTACTGTATCCGGCAATGTTTTCTACAGTCTGGTTGTCATAAAACTGATATATATAATCGAGCGTGGAACCTCCTGAAAATTCGATTGAAGAAGTTGACATGTATTCCTCGCCGGAGTAAACATATTCCTGTCCGTCCATAGGGTGAATAACTGCCGTAACACCGACATCCTCTGAAGGAAGTGTATAGCTTCCGTCTGCATTCGGAGTTAAAGGAACAGTATCGTCTAATAAGTCATCCACGTCATCATCCTGATCATCTGTTTCCACATATGCATCGTCATCAATGTCAGCGATATCTTCATGTGAGTCATCATATATATCGCTACTGTCATCAGTTATTCCGCCATCAACATAGATATCATCGTCTACGATTCCCTGAGACGCATCAGATGCTCCTGCCTTCACATCCGCAGGAACTTCTATTTTTTCTATCTGATCGAATCCTTTGTATTCCATGTTGATATCGAAGCGTCCGACTTCCATGTTTGCGCCCACAGTATTAACTGATTCCGCAATATATCTGCCTATGTCATCGCCGCTTATCTCTACACGCGCCGGAAGGATTGAATCGGCGAAAACATATACCGTTACGTCTGCTTCCAGATCATCCATGTCATCTTCGCCCTGCTCGAACATTCCGCTCATTGTCAGTCCGAGAACATCTTCCAAAAGATCACCCTTCAATTTTGTTCTGAGAACAAATACGCTGCGGTTGTCAATAGATGCTGTTTTTTCATCGAGTGTAGCTTCAGCTTCGCCGTCTGCTATACATTCAAACATATTTTTTTGGAAAAAGGCTTCTTCAGTGTCTTCATCTGAAATTGTACGAACATAATTGCCGTTCGAAAGTGTATATGAAACCGTTTCTCCGTCTTCCTCTACAAGATAGCTTTCTACCTCATATTCTTCCCTCTGTCCTGAAACAGACACAGCCATGCTTCCTGCCATATAAGCCGCTTCCGGATCAGCTGTAGCCTCAACATCTACATCCATATTCATGCCCATACTTACAGTTTGTTCGACTGATTGCATCCCCACGCTGAAATCCGCCTCAAAATCCATGGTCATATTCATGGAAAGCGATGTGGCTTTTTCAAGATTTGCAGCAACATTCTGAGCCAGATTTTGCGGTGTCAGTTTTTTTGCGCAGCCTGTAACAGACGACATCCCTGCCGCGAGCACCAATATCAGAGC
>CASDUB010000012.1 GCA_949283905.1 uncultured Lachnospiraceae bacterium
ATGCGTCAGGAGCAGATGATGTTAATAGAAAGGGGACAGCGCCGAAAGAGCGGATACCTGAATATCCGTATCTTGGGCATAAGTTTAAGAGGCTTATGACTGTCATCGAAAGATGGAGAGCTATCAAAAGTAATTAAAACTTTTCCGGGCGCCATCTTTATGGCGCCGTTATTTTTTGTCAGGAAATTTATTCTGACATCTTATAAAGGCGCGAAAGAGGTAAACTAAATCATTTAAGAAGTAAGAACTTCGAAGGAGGAAAAAATGGCAATTTTTGAAGGCGTATGTACAGCACTTGTAACACCGATGAACGCGGATGAATCGGTTAATTTTGAAAAACTTGAAGAGATCATCGAAATGCAGATCGCCGGCGGAGTCGACGCCCTTTGTATCTGCGGAACAACAGGAGAAGCTTCAACACTCAGCCATGAAGAGCATATCGAAGTAATTGCCCGCGCCGCAAAAGCGATCAACAAGAGAGTTCCTATGATTGCAGGAACAGGATCAAACAGCACAGAGACAGCGGTATATCTTTCTGTAGAAGCCGAAAAAGCAGGAGCTGACGCGCTTCTTCAGGTTTCACCGTATTATAACAAAGCGACCCAGAAAGGTCTTATAAAACATTTTTCGGCAGTTGCAGACGCTGTTAAGCTTCCGATCGTTCTGTATAATATACCGGGACGTACGGGTGTAAACATCAAACCTGAGACACAGGCTTATCTTATGAACAATGTAGAAAATATCGTTGCCGTAAAAGAGGCAAGCGGAGATATTTCTTCTATCGCGAAGATATCAAAACTTATCGGAAATAACGGAACTATCTATTCAGGAAATGACGACCAGGCGACAGCTATCCTGTCGGTAGGCGGAAAAGGTCTTATCTCTGTTATTTCAAATGTCGCTCCGGCTTATGCTCATGAGATGGTTTGCAGCTACTTAAGAGGAGACGTTGAGAAAAGCCGTAATATGCAGCTTAACGCACTGGATCTTATTGATGCTCTTTTCTGCGAGGTCAATCCTATTCCTGTAAAAGCAGCAATGAATATGATGGGACTTAATGTGGGACCGACTCGTCTGCCGCTGTGTGAAATGGACCCGGCAAATGAAGCAAAACTTAAAAAAGCTCTCATTGATTTCGGCATTGAAGTTAAATAATACAGAGGAGTATTTAAAATGGTAAGAATAATTATGAGCGGATGCTGCGGCCATATGGGACAGGTTATCTCAGGTATTGTCGCTGCGGACGCTGATTCAAAAATAGTTGCAGGTATCGATCCGGCAGGAAAAGACATGGGATATCCCGTATTTAAAAGCGCTGCCGAGTGCGATGTAGAAGCAGATGTATGCATTGATTTTTCATCTTTTAAGGCTGTGGATGCCCTGATAGACTACTGTACTGAAAAGAAACTTCCGCTTGTGGAATGTACGACGGGTCTTACGCCTGAACAGCTCGAGAAGTTAAGTGAAATGAGCAAAAGCGTTGCGGTTCTGCGTTCGGCAAACATGTCTCTCGGAATCAACACGCTGATGAAACTTCTTGCGGATGCGGCAAAAGTTTTCGCTCCGGCGGGATTTGACATTGAGATAGTTGAAAAACATCACAATCTCAAAAAAGACGCTCCGTCGGGAACAGCCCTTGCACTGGCCGATTCTATAAATGAAGCCATGAACAACGAATATGAATATGTCTATGACAGAAGCCAAAGACATGAAGCAAGAGACTCGAAAGAACTCGGAATCTCTGCGGTAAGAGGCGGAACTATTGTCGGCGAGCATGAGGTGATATTCGCCGGAACGGACGAGGTTATAGAATTTAAGCATACGGCATATTCAAAGGCGGTTTTCGGAAAAGGAGCAGTGGAAGCGTCAAAATTCCTTGCAGGAAAGCCTGCCGGAATGTATAACATGCAGGATGTGATTAAATAATTATATGAAAAAAAGAGCGTTGAAACGATTTTGCGGGGTGTTCAACGCTCTTTTTATAAAAAGATATGAGGTGATCAAAATTTTAGATCAGCGGAGTCTTTTGAGTGTTTCCTTGAGAAGTTCCCACGTTCTCTCCACTGAATTAAGATCGAGTTCTTCGTCTGTAGTGTGAATATTGTTCATCTGAGGACCGAATGAAATGCAGTCGAGTCCTTCGATTTTTGAAGAAAAGATACCGCACTCAAGTCCTGCGTGGATGCCGAGTACTTTCGGTTCTTCGCCGTATTGTTCTTTATATACTTCCACCATAACGTCGCGTATACGTGAAACAGGAGTATATGCCCAACCCGGATAATCCCCCTGTGCTTCGGCGCTTCCGCCGAAAATCTTAAATATCGAGGAGAATCTCTCAAATAAGAATAATTTTTCACTTTCTACCGAGCTTCTGAGGGAAGAAGAGAAGACAACTTCGTTATCGCCTGTAGTAAGGATTCCAAGGTTGATGGAAGTCTGAACAAGACCTTCAACATCGGGATTCATTCGCTGGATTCCGTTCGGAATATTGAGCAGGATAAAGATAACGGCTGCAGTTGATTCTTTTGTCATGCATTCGGCTGATGTTGATTTTTCAACAGTAAATTCTGTTTTGAGGGAACCTTCAACAGTTTCATATTCGGCGCATATCATGTCAAATTCTTTCTTCATAAGAGATACTGCCTCTTCTGAATTTGAAACGAGGACAGATGCTTCGCTTATCTTTGAAATAGCATTATCTTTTTCTCCGCCTGATACGCTGATGATCTTCATATTGGTATCAAAAAGCGCATTTAAAATTCTTCCAAGAGCAATATTTGAGTTTAGTCTTCCGAGATGGATCTCAGCTCCTGAATGCCCTCCTTTAAATCCTGAAAGCCTGATGTGGATAATATCTCCGGAAAGATTTTCTTTTTTGTACGGAAGTTTTCCGACGGCAGTCATACCGCCGGCGCAGCTTACGGTAAAGATTCCTTCGTCCTCGGAATCAATATTGATCAAAGTCTTTCCTTTCAGATCGGAAGTGTTAAGAGCGGTGGCGCCTATAAGTCCGATCTCCTCATCCGATGTTACGAGAAGTTCGATAGGAGGATGAGGAATATCGTCAGATGCAAGAATAGCCAGACCGTATGCAACAGCAATTCCGTCGTCGCCTCCGAGGGAGGTTTTGTCCGCTGTAAGCCAATGATCGTTGACGATCTTAAGATCAAGCCCTTCCTTCTCAAGATCTTTCTCGCTGTCGGCTGTTTTTACGGCTACCATGTCCATATGTCCCTGGATTATAACTGTGTCGGAGTTTTCATATCCCGATGTGCCGTCTTTCCATATGATGACATTTTTTGAATCATCCTGTCTGTATTTCAGGTTGTGATTTTTCGCAAACTGCACAAGATAATCGCTTATTTTATCGACGTTTCCCGATCCGTGAGGAATGCTGCACATTTCTTCAAAATAAGAAAGAACGGCAGCAGGTTCGAATTTGCTTAATACTGACATTTTATTTCTTCCTTTTTACTTTATAATATTTATTGTTTTCTTCTCTGAGCTGACCGGTGCGAAGCATGTAGTCAAGCAGCTGCTTCGTAAAATCTTTAGGTTTCGTCACTATGCTCTTATCTTTAGATAGCGGAAATCTTGCCGTCATCCCCGTTACCATTTTTTCTATTTCAGATGCTGTTATGTAATCGTTTTTTCTCAAGTATTTATTTACGCGGGCGACGCCGTTTGAAAAGAGAAGATTCATAAGATCCCTTGTCTTTGAGATCTGGTGCTTCATGCCCCAAAGATAAAGAAAGGCGCCTGCCGCGGCAAAAAGTAATATTCCTATGATAACTGTGCTGGGTTTCATGTATTCACCTGTTATTTATTAATAAAACGAATATATTTGTGCTGTTCCATTATGGCAAAAAATTTGCTGAGACGCTCGTAAAGCTGATTTCCGGCGTCGCTGTATTCGTCTGCAAGATTTTTGCCGATTTCATACAGGTTTTTTTTGCCGTCTATCTGTTTCCAGATAAAACTTCCGTTTTTATCGAGTTTAATAAGGCTGAAACGTGGTTTTTTAAAGAGTTTCTGTGCGAGAGTATTGTAAAAACCCGTGTTTTCTATGACAAGTTCTATGATCCCGTCATCGAGGGTATTCCATTTTATATTGTTTATCTCAGGTATATTGTCCAGATAATTTTTCTTTTTTTTCATATAATCTCCGTCAGAGTCGTTCTTTATAGCAGAAAGAGCAGCGGATGCGGCTGCTCTGTTAAGAAGTACATCCTCTGCTCTTTTAATTTTAATTCAGATAACCGACATGGTCAATATGAATTATTGTACTTTTTGTTTACGGCATACCTTTATGAGAATAGCAAGGAGTACCGCAAATGCAATAAGTCCGATGATATTTCCGAGATTGCCGTATGATTCGCCGTAGATCCATGAAATATTAAAGTCGAGTCCGAATATGGCGAATACTGCAAGAAGAATTCCGACGATACCTTCTCCGGCTATCATACCTGATGAGAACAGGATACCGGACTGAACGGAATTTTCTTTCTGCTTGTCGCTCGCGTATTTGCGGTTTTCAATTACTCTCTTGATAACGCCTCCGACAAAGATTGCCGCGCTGAGGTGTATAGGAAGGTAAAGACCGATTGCAAAAGCAAGAACCGGAATACCTATTATGTCTACTGCGATTGCGATAAATATACCGATGATAACAAGGGTCCATGGAAGTGTTGAACCCATAACGCCTTCTACAACCATCTTCATGAGAGACGCCTGAGGAGCAGGAATCTGTGTCGAGCCGTATCCCCATGCCTGGTTGAGAAGATACATGATAAGACCGATCGTAAATGAAGCAACAACAGCGCCTATGATCTCAGCGATCTGCTGTTTCTTAGGAGTTGCTCCGATTATATATCCTGTCTTAAGATCCTGTGAAGTATCTCCCGCGATAGCGGCGATGATACAGATAATTGTTCCGACTGAAATAGCGGCAATCATTCCGTCAGCTCCGTCATTGCCTGTTACTTTGAAAAGGAGTGTGGATATCAGGAGCGTTGCTATAGCCATACCCGATACAGGGTTGTTGCTGCTTCCTACAAGACCGACCATACGCGATGCAACCGTGGCAAAGAAGAAACCAAAGACGATTATCATGATCGCTCCGCCGAAGTTTACAGGAATAGTCGGAACGGCTACGATTACAATAGCTACGATTATAATTCCGAGAAGAACCGTCTTCATTGAAAGATCCTGTGAAGTACGAACGCCTGTGGATTTGTTTTTGCCGAATCCTCCGATAGTATTTTTGAAAGTCCTGATCATAGTCGGGAAGGTTTTGATAAGGCTTATGATACCGCCGCCTGCTACCGCTCCGGCGCCTATATATCGGACATATTCGCTCCATATAGATCCGGGATCCAATGCGTTAAACGGCATGAGGGCTCCTGCGGCATCCTTTACCGTAGACAGAGAGTCTCCGCCGAAGAATGAAATAGCCGGGATGAGAGCGAGATAAGATAAAATACCTCCCGCAAACATGTAGCTTGATACTTTGAACCCGCAGATATATCCTACGCCGGCAAGGGCAGGAAGAACGTCCATACCTACGCCGCCTGTGTATCCCGAAGCTTTGATGTCAAAGTTGACTTCGCTTGGGAAAAGGCAGAGTCCGTCTGCGATAAATTTAAAGAGTGCTGCGATTCCGAGACCTGAAAATACTGCTTTAGAGCTGTTGCCGCCTTCTTCCGCAGCAAGAAGAACTTCGGCACAGGCTGTTCCTTCCGGATATGGAAGAACTCCATGTTCTTCAACTATGAGGGCTGTTCTCAGCGGAACCATGAACAATGTTCCGAGAATACCTCCGCAGATTGCGATAATGGAGATTGAAAGAAGTGAAGGCGCTGAACATACACCTTCGTCTGCCCACATAAAAATAGCAGGCAATGTGAAAATTGCGCCTGCTGCCAATGACTCACCTGCGGAACCCATAGTCTGAACTATGTTGTTCTCAAGAATCGAATCTCTTTTAAGTACTTTACGGATAATACCCATAGAGATTACTGCAGCAGGGATTGATGCGGAAACCGTCATGCCGACACGCAAGCCGAGATAAGCGTTAGCAGCACCGAACACAACGGCAAGGATGACACCGAGCACGATGGATGTTACGGTGAATTCCGGCATTACTTTGTCCGGACTTATATACGGTTTAAATTCCGATTTGTTATCCATGTTTTTCCTCCTTCATTGAAATACGTAAAGAATATTTTACCATACTCAATGATGACGTGCAACGAAGAAAAAATAATAACAAAGCCGGCGCATTTTTATGCGCCGGCTTTGGAAACATTCAGATCGTTTCGTTGTTTTTATATTTTTTGATGACGTTCTGGATCCTGTCTGAAGGATCGAGCAGATGGCTGATAGACGAATTATGGTTCATGTTATCTATTATGTAAGCTATATATTTAGACATATTGCAGCAGATATAATACTCTTTTTCGAAAAGTTCTTCAGGCTGATGTATGAGGTTAGTGGTGATAAGTTTTGTAAAAAGCCCGTCTTTATATGCCTTGTCGAATTTTTCAAGCCCGTTTGTAAACAGTCCGAAAGTGCTGCAGAAATATATATTCCGGGCATTTCTGGCTTTCAGCATCTGAGCTGTTTCGATGATGCTGTCTCCCGATGAGATCATATCGTCGATAATGATCATGTCTTTGCCGGAAACGTCGGCGCCGAGAAATTCATGGGCGACGATAGGGTTCTTGCCGTTTACGATAGTTGAGTAATCTCTTCTCTTGTAAAACATTCCCATGTCGACGCCGAGGTTGTTCGCCATATAAACGGCGCGGCTCATTCCGCCTTCGTCAGGGCTGATGACCATGAGATGATCTTTGTCGAGGGTAATGTCCTTTGTGTTTTTGAGAAGATTTTTTATAAACTGATACACAGGACGTATAGAGTCGAGTCCGGTAAGAGGAATAGAACTCTGAACACGTTCATCGTGAGCGTCAAATGTTATAATGTTGCTTACGCCCATATTTACAAGTTCTTTGAGGGCGATAGCGCAGTCGAGAGATTCTCTCGTTGTGCGTTTATGCTGACGGCTTTCGTAGAGAAAAGGTATGATCACGTTTATTCTGCGGGCTTTTCCTCCTATAGCCGCAATGATACGTTTGAGATCCTGATAGTGATCGTCGGGTGACATATGATTATATTCGCCGAACATTTTGTATGTAAGGCTGTAATTGCATACATCGACAAGGATATAGAGGTCGTCACCTCGTACTGATTCGCTTATCGTGCCTTTTGCTTCTCCTGAACCGAAGCGGGGAGTCTGCGCGTCTATTATGTAAGAGTCTCTTTCGTATCCCGAATAGGCAGTGTTGTGTCTGAGTTCATGATCTCTTGTTGAACGCCATTCGATAAGATAATTGTCAATCTCTTTTGCGCGGTTGACATAACTTTTTAAAGGAACGATTCCGAGTCTTGCGAAAGGAAGGGAATCGAAATATTTTTTATTTGGATCAGACATTTTTAGAGCCTCCGGATAATTTTTTCTTTATTCTGATATCGTCTCCGAAAAGGAAAAGACGCTGGTAACTGCTTGTTATTCTCGACACAACTCTGTCCGAATATGCATCGCGAAGTTCAGAAACAGAGAGATTTGTCGAAATGATCGTGCTTTTCTCTGTTATAAGGCGTTCATTTATGCACTGAAAGAGCTGTGATGAAATGAAGCTGTTATTCATGTTCGCGCCGAGATCGTCTATTATCAGAAGATCGCATTCATATATCAGACGTGTATTTTCTCTTGTTGCGGCCGTCTGGTGAAAAGCGTTTTCTTCAAGAGTGTTGAAGAAATCAAAAGCCGTAAAATATAAAACGCTTACTCCTTTATCAATCAATGCTTTCGCGATACAGTGGGAGAGGAAAGTTTTTCCGACCCCTGTTTTTCCGTAAAAGCAGATATTTGAACTCTTATCTGAAAATGTATCGACAAAATTCTTTGAATAGTTGTAGGCGCGCAAAGCCGTCTCTCTGGCTGAAAGTCCTGTTGACGGATTGATATCCGTATCAGAATACCAGTCAAGAGAAAATGTGTCAAAGTTTTCTTTATTTAAAATATCGGATAATCTGGACTGTGAATATAAAAGTCTTGCTTCGGCCTGTTTAAAACAGGAACATTTTTCGTTTGAAACAAAACCCGTATCACGGCAGATGGGGCAGTCGTACTGAATTTCAGCTTTTCCGTCGGGAAAACCTGCCATTTTCAAAAGAGTCTGCCGTTCGAGAGAAAGTGTCTCGAAAGCTTCTTTCGGATCAAAATCATCTTCCGCGCTCATGCCGAGATTTATCTTTACTTTTTTTACGCTCAATGCCGCGATTTCCGCATCGATTTCGGAAAGACGCGGGAACTTTTTGTATGCTTCATCTGTTTTTTTACGAAATTCTCTTTCGTTACGAAGACGTTTTGCTGAGTAACTCCGCATGATATCATCAAATTGTGAATTTGTCAGCGCCATTATATCTCCTTAAGTTGTACTTCAGCGAACTGGCGGTCAAGTTTGCGTTCAAGCTCGTTAAGATCGTCCGCACGCTGTTCAAAATTGTGGAATTGATTTTTATTATTTGAAGAATTACCGGAAGTCTGAGCGGTATTTTGATTAGTCTGTTTGTATTCTTCGTTAAGGCGTTCTATATCTTTTATCGTTTTTACGCCGTTTTCGTGCCAGTTTGAAAGTATCTTGTCGGCATATTGAAAGCTCTGTTTTCCTGTTGAATTAAGAGTTATCGAACATGCTTCGGCGATAATATCCGGAGAAAAACAGTATTCCTTGTACCATCGGTCTATATATTCGACTTCTTTTGGAATCGGATTTCGATTTCGGATCCCGAAAGCCTTTAAAACTTCAAAATGAATCTTTGACCAGTTTGAAGAATTTTCGGAAGCTTCTTTAACTGTCGTATAACCTTTTTTGTGCCATGAAAGAGCAACGCTTTCCATGTATCGTATGCTCGTATGGCCTTTTTCGATGCAGTATTGGATAAGGTAATCGCACAGATCAAGCGAAAAGTGAAGCTCATCCATAAAATACAGCAGAGTGCCGGATTCTATAGCCGAAAGCGGCCGCGAAAAATATTGTTCCGCTATAAAAAGAAGCTGCCGTGCGTCTTCGTTCTCGCCCATGAGGGACTGAATCCTGGCATTTCCGAGTCTGTGGTTTTCATTCGGAGTTTCTGAAACGCTCAGATGTATCTGTATGCCGGTGATTTTTCCGTTGCGCCGGAACAGTTCCAAAAGCTGCTGTTTTTCCCAGTATAGCAGCGCATCGATAATATCTTTTTCGGAACATGAAAACACCCGGCAGAGATTTTCAACGGAAGCTTCCGTATCTTTTTTATGCGCAAGCATCATAAGAAAAATAAATACTTTTACATATTCGCCGGGAGCGTCTTTCATAGGACCTGATATAAAAGCGTCAGGAAGAGTTGTGATCCGCGGCATTTCATTCCAGGTTAATGAGAACATTATCTTTCCTCCGCAAGAAGCTGCTCGCCTATTTCATAGACATTTCCGGCTCCCATGGTGATAACAAGATCGCCTTCTTTGACATTTGAAGATATATATGATTTGATCTCATCAAAATCAGAGAAGCAGGAACTCTTCGTGCCCAACGCATTGATTTTATCGGAAATATCTTTGGAAGATATACCGAGAGTATCTGTTTCCCGCGCCGCGAATATGGGAGCGAGGACTACTTCGTCGGCCATTGAAAGAGATTTCGCGAAATCATCTAAAAATGCGTATGTTCTTGTATATGTATGAGGCTGGAATATGCACCATATCTTTTTGTGCGGAAATGTTTCCGCCGTAGTCAGAGTGGCTCTGATCTCTGTAGGATGGTGAGCATAATCGTCGATGATAACAGCTTTTTTGTATTCGCCTTTGTACTGGAAACGTCTGTCGGTTCCGTTAAAAGACGAAAGACCTTTTTTGATGGCGTCGATCGGGATGTTCAAAATTCTGGCGGCTGCGATAGCTGCAAGAGCGTTTGATACGTTGTGTTTTCCCGGAACGCCTAAAGTAAATTCACCCAAGGAAGCGCCGTATTCGACAGCAGTAAAGGTAGGGATCGCAAAGCTGTTAAAGCTGATATCCGAAGCTGTATAATCCGCCTGTTTTTCAGCCGAATATGTGACGGCTTTGCATTTCAGGCCGTCTGTAAAAAATGACGTATCGTCGATATCGGCATTGATTACAAGGGCGCCGTCTTCGGGAAGAAGTTCCGTAAATTTCTTAAAAGAATTTCTTATATCGTTTATATCCTTGAAGAAATCCATATGATCTTCTTCTATATTTAATATGATATCTAACGTAGGTTTAAAGCTTAAAAAGCTGTTTGTGTACTCGCATGCCTCGGTAAGAAAATAATCCGAGCCGCCTATCCTTATATTTCCGTTGATGGCTGGAAGGATGCCTCCGACGCTTATCGTTGGATCGACTTCTGCCGAAAGAAGTATGTGGGCGAGCATTGAAGTCGTCGTTGTTTTGCCGTGAGTGCCTGCGACGGCGATCGATGAAACATAATTGAGCATCATCTGACCGAGAAGCTCGGCTCTTGACATAAGCGGGATCCTGAGAGCTTCCGCCCTGATATACTCCGGGTTGTCCGGATGGATTGCCGCCGTAAATACGACAAGATCACAGTCCGAAGCTATATTTTCGGCTTTTTGGCCGTAAAAAATCAGTGCTCCTTTTTTTTCCAAATGTTGGGTAAGGGCACTTTCCTGTCTGTCGGAACCGGTAATGACAAAGCCGCGATCCAGCAGGATCTCAGCCAGACCGCTCATGCTTATACCTCCGATTCCTATAAAATGTATTTTTAATGGTTTTTTAAAATTTATATGATACATATAGGACTCCGTTATTTTTCATCTATTCTGTCAAACACAATGTCGTAGCCGTCGCTTCCGTATATAAGGGAACGATTGACACGGCTTATAGTTGCTGTCGATGCGCCTGTTTTTTCTGATATTTCAAGATATGTAAAACCTTCTTTGAGCATCTTGGCTACTTCAAAACGTTGTGCAAGGGAAAGAATTTCGTTTATGGTGCAGACATCTTCAAAAAAAGCATAGCACTCATCTTTTGTTTTGAGACTTAAAATAGCACTGAATAATTGATCAACTGCATCTGTGTGTATTGTTTTTCCCATAGATAAATCTCCGTTTCGAGTAAAAATTATAAAAATATTATAATCCCAATCATTAAATATTGCAATGCTGTGAATTAGATTGTATAATACGTGGGAGATGGGGTGAAGCGTGCTTTGGCACGAAAAATTAAATATGTTGAAAGGAGCAAAGCCATG
>CASDUB010000013.1 GCA_949283905.1 uncultured Lachnospiraceae bacterium
CAGTATGGCGTTGACAGTTATCTTTTAAAGCCTATCAATCAGGAAGAGCTGATCGAAAATCTGAAGCTGATAATTGATAAGTTAGAAGAAAAGAGAAGAGAAAAGTCGAAAGCATCAGAAATGAAGGCGCAGCCTGATCTGAATCGCGACCGCATGAGAAGACATTTTATCAGCAGCTATGTCTTTGACGGCAAGGAATTCCTAAACAGAGAAATCGATTCGGTAGATTATATAAATGAAGAATATCAGCTGAATTTTGCCGAAGGAATCTACAGGGCTATATTTGTAAAACTTGACGATACGAAAAATACGAGGTACCGTCTCGGAAGCTTTTTGGACAAGATTAAAGAAGAAGCGGAAGCGATGTGGGCTGAGTATATCACAGAAAATATAGGATGCAGCGTCCATTCCGGAGTCATGTTCTTTTTGAACTATCAGGAGGAACAGCGCGAAAGCCTGAAGCGCGATATAGAAGCGCTTCTTGCAAAATGTGAAAAGATGGTGGATACGCTGGATGGAGTACGCGTGACGATAGGCGTCAGCTGCGCTGAAAAAAGTCTTCACGGCATCAGACATTGTATGGTAACGGCTGTCGACGCTATAAAGTACCGCCTCTATCTGCCTCATGTTCCTGTTATCTATTACGACGATTATTCATATAAGATCGTCCCGGTGAGCAGCATATGGACTGTTGAACGCAGCAATCTGCTCGAAAACTACTTAAGGACAGGAAACGAAAAGGGCATACAAAAACTTTTGTTTGATCTGAAGATGGAAATTCATAAGGATAAAAACATCAGCCCAGTAGTCCTGTATGACGTGGCGAGAACTATTCAGGAGGAGGTTGAAAGGGTATTTTCTACTTTTGTGCGGGACGAAGATGAAAAAGCGGAACTCTTTGAAAAATATCTGACTGAGCTTGACAATACGGAAACGGTAGACGGCATCGGCGACTGCCTTTCACATATGTGCCTGAAGAGTATCGAGATAATCGAACGCGAAATGAAACAGCAGGAGATACAGCCGATACGTATGATAAGGCAGTATATAGACGAGCATTTTTCTGAGAATATTTCGCTGGATGACTTGGCGGATAAGGTGCAGCTTTCAAAAAATTATGTGAGCGCGATCTTCAGAAAAGAAACGGGCGTCAATTTCCTTGATTTTCTCACGTCAAAGAGAATAGACGAAGCCGCGAAGCTTTTGAGAAAATCGACTATGAGCATCAGCGAGATTGCCGAAAAAGTCGGTTACAGCGACGTCAAATATTTCAGCAAGCTGTGCAAAAAGAATCTCGGAATGAGTCCTTCCGAGTACAGAAAACTGTATTCATAACTTTTTTATCGGGGAAAACTATGAAGAATATGTTGTTTGCGTATATAACAATGATCCTTTTGGGGGTCATTGTTATCATTTTATTGAGTATAATATCCAAATACAGGGCAAAGCTAAAGAATCTTGATGAAGAGCTTAAAGAGCAGAAATACCGCTATGAGTACGATATGCACAAAGCGGAAATACTGAGTCTCCAAAGCCAGATTAATCCGCATTTTCTATACAATACGCTTGAAGTCATCAGAAGCGAGGCACTGATAAATAAAGACATCCAGGCTGCGCAGATATCGGAGGCTTTAGCGAATTACTTCAGATATAACATAAGCCGCAGAAGCGATATAGTATCCCTCGGCGAGGAGCTGGACAATGTTGGCAACTATATCAAAATACAGCAGATGCGCTTCGGAGAGCGTATAAAGTATATAGTGCAGTTTCATTCGGATGAAGGCGAGGCAAGACGCGCCCAGATACCAAAGCTCAGTCTTCAGCCTCTCGTGGAAAACAGCATTTATCACGGACTTGAAAAGATAGCAAAAGGCGGCACTGTTACAGTGCATATCACCGTTACGGCAGACAGGCTTATTATCCAGGTGGCTGACGACGGAAAGGGTATGGACGATGAGACGCTTGAAAAGCTCAGACGCCATATTTCGGAAAATATAAAGATAGAAAAAGAAAAAGACAAAAGAGGCGGCATAGCTTTAGTCAATGTAAACAAGCGTATAAAGATGCTGTATGGAGATGAATACGGGCTGTGGTTTAATTCCAAAGAAAATTTCGGAACGGAAGCGACTATTACCATGCCCTACAGTACAGGAAATTCTAAATCGATCTGACAATCGTAAGTTGAGCAAACATATGAAAAAAGAACTGTTAAGATGGGAACATATATATGTAAAAAAAGCAGGCCGACAGGTTTTGAATGATTTTTCCATGAATATATATGAAGACGAATTTTTGTTTTTATATGGATTTTCCGACAGCGGATCGAGAGAAATCGGAGAAATACTGACGGGCACGAGAAAACTTGAAAGCGGAAAAATTATCATAGACGGCAGAAATGCTTCAACCTCCTCATATGGAAATCCGGGAGAGGTTGGGTTTTATGTCATACAGAATAAGAATAATCTCGTTGAAAATTTTACGATAGCCGAGAATCTTTTTTTCGGAGGAAAAAAGAAATATTTTCAGACTGTTGTTCCGGCAAAGAAACAGGAGATAATGGCTAAACGGCTGACGGAAGAATTTGGTTTTGAGATAGACGTCAGAAAAAAAGCGAGAAATCTGACTTATTTTGATGAAATAATGATAAAGATCATTATGGCTTACGCCAGGGGCGCGCGGCTTGTGATATTTAATGATATTCAAAGTTTAGATGGGTTTTATGAAGAAAACAAACTG
>CASDUB010000014.1 GCA_949283905.1 uncultured Lachnospiraceae bacterium
ACCTGCATCAAGGCGTTGCCCAGCATCGCGGCAACAACGCTGATCAAAATAAATACCACTACAAGCGCGAATTCACGTTTATGTCTTGCGGTGATATAATCCATTAAACGTGCTATTGTGCTTCGCTCTGTCTTATTATTCATCTTCAGCGCCTCCTTTCTGCTGTGATTCGTAAACTTCCCTATATATGTCATTGTTTTTCAGAAGTTCTTCATGCGTACCGATGGCATTTATCATACCTCTGTCCATTACGATAATGCGGTCGGCGTCTTCCACAGACGATATACGCTGCGCTATGATGATCTTTGTCGTTTCCGGAATATATGAACGGAAAGCCGAACGAATAAGAGCATCTGTTTTTGTATCTACAGCCGATGTGGAGTCATCCAGAATAAGGATTTTCGGTTTTTTCAGAAGGGCTCTGGCTATACAAAGCCTCTGCTTCTGTCCTCCCGATACGTTTGTACCGCCCTGTTCAATATATGTATCATATCCGTCAGGAAACGCCGAGACAAAATCATCTGCCTGGGCAAGTTTGCATACTTCCACTATCTCATCGTCAGTAGCATTTTCATTTCCCCATCGGAGATTTTCTTTGATACTTCCTGAAAACAGCACGTTTTTCTGAAGCACCATGGCTACCGAATTACGAAGGGCTTCCAGATCGTATTCACGCACATCCCTGCCGCCTACCGTAACTTTTCCGACAGTAGCGTCATAAAGCCTTGGTATAAGCTGAACAAGAGATGATTTTCCTGATCCTGTTCCTCCGATTATACCGATCGTCTCTCCTGAACGTATATGCAGATCAATGTCCTTCAGACAGCACTTATCAGGATCTCCGACATAGCTGAAGTTTACATGATCAAATACGATATCTCCGTCTTTGATCTCTTCTACCGGAGATTCAGGATTCGTTATGCTCGATTCCTCATTTAAGATTTCTCTGATACGTATGGTAGATTCACGCGCCATCATCAGCATTACATAAACCATCGAAAGCATCATCAGTGACATAAGGATCATCATCGCGTAGCTGATCAGATTCTGCAGCTGTCCTGTAGTCATGCCAATGCCGCCGACAACCGCTGTATTGTTTGATCCTACGATAGCCTTTGCTCCAAGCCACGCTACAAGAGTAAGACAGACATATATACCCAGCTGCATAACAAACGGGTTGTATGCTACCATCAGCTCCGCCTTCGTAAAGTTTGTTTTAATGTCATTTGATATTTTTTCAAACTTTTGGATCTCATGATCTTCACGAACAAAACCCTTTACTACACGGATACCGTGAAGATTTTCCCTGACAACGCCATTGAGACGGTCATAAGTCCTGAACACACGCTGGAAAATAGGATGCGTCGCATTTGCAAGTTTAATCAGACCAAAAAGCAATACCGGGATCAGAATTATATAGATCAGACCAAGCTGCCAGTTGATGCTGAATGCCATGACAAGAGCGCAGATAATGCTGATTGGAGATCTTGAAACGATTCGAAGAACCATCATCAGTGCCATCTGCACGTTCATTACATCCGTTGTCATACGTGTTACCAGACTGTTGGTAGAAAATTTATCGATATTTGAAAAAGAAAATCCCTGAATGCGGTCAAACATTTCGTTTCGCAGATTTTTTGAAAGACCTGCTGCCGCTTTGGTAGATGTCCATCCGGCGATCGTACCGACGACAAGTGAAAATACCGCAAGTATCAAAAGACGCACGCCATAACTCCAGATAATATCCATTGACGCGTTTGGCTTGGAAAGCTCATCAATAAACTGACCGATCGTTATTGTTAAGAACAATTCGCCAAAAACTTCCAATATGACCCAGATAGGCGTTAAAATGGCATCTTTTTTATACTGTTTTAAATACTTTAGTAATTGATTCATGCCTTAATTTTACCTCCTGTTGCTAAAAATGCTGCTAAAAAATGTGTGTTCAGAGGAAAATCTCCCATTCCCACAGATACTATTATAAGTTTATTTTGTTGAATGTAAATTTAGACTATGTTATCATACATAAGAATATCTTATTAATAAAAGAGGTTTTTATGAATACAATGCAACTATCCTGCTTCTTAGCAGTAGCTGAAACCCTCAGTTTTGCGCGTGCTGCCGAAAGACTTCATGTCACGCAGCCTGCCGTAACCCAACAGATCCACTCGCTTGAGACAGAGCTTGACGTTCAGCTTTTCAGACGTACAACAAGGACGGTTGAGCTTACGCATGCCGGCATCCTGTTCCTGGATGACGCAAAAGCAGTAATGGGCATCTATGAGCGTGCTCAGAAACGTGCGGAGTACAGCGCAGACGACACAAGGGAACCTTTTACAATAGGTTTTCACTCCCACCGTGAAGCCTTCGCCATAAAAATACTGTTACGGAAAATGAAAGAACGCTTTCCGAATATTTATCCCGTATTTCGTATAATTCCTTTTCAGCATCTTTATCAGAGGCTTTCAGATGAGGTGGTAGACGTTGTTGTATCTTTCAGGGAAAGCGGATTCAAAAAAGGTATAGAATACTGCGAACTTACAAAATTCAACGCCGTCGCCCTGATGGAAGCGGAAAATCCGTTAACGTCACAAAACGGTCTGTATCTGCGCGATCTTGAAAAAGCCCCTATTGTCGCTATCGATCCTCAGAGCTGTCAGGCTGACTATAAAAAAATAGTGCACAGGATAATTGAACATAAATTTCCGGCCGATGTTTATATCTGTGATTCGATAGAAACTGCTATAACTCTTGCCGAAGCCGGATACGGCATTTCGATTCTGCCTGAACTTCCGAAATTCCAAAACAAAAGAATGCGTCAGCTGCCTATAATAGACGCCGAGCCGATGTCATACGGCGTTTATTATAAGGCTTTATCGGGATATCCCCGCCGAAAAGCATTTGTAGAATTGGCGAAGGAAATTTTCAGCGAACCGAATCTCTTATGACATTTTGCCGCAAAAAAGGAGGGTGCATATGCAGCTTACAATTGCCGCATATGCGCTCTCCTTTTTAATTTTTTAAAATTTCCGTCAGCCTCCGAGGTAGGCTTTTCTTACTTTTTCCGATTTGATGAGCTCTTCACCCGTTCCTGAAAGAGTTATCTTGCCTGACTCAAGTACATACGCACGATCCGCTATTGAAAGCGCCATCTGCGCGTTCTGCTCTACAAGCAGGATCGTTGTTCCGGCCTTATGAAGATCATCTATTATCTTGAATATCTCATCTACAAGAATAGGCGCAAGACCCATCGACGGCTCATCGAGCATGAGAAGTTTAGGGTGCGACATCATCGCTCTTCCCATCGCGAGCATCTGCTGCTCACCGCCTGAAAGTGTTCCGGCGATCTGTTTTCTTCTCTCTTTAAGTCTCGGGAAATGTGAATATACGACTTCCAATGTGGGCGCAATCGTATTATTTGCTGCAGTGTAAGCTCCCATCGCAAGATTTTCTTCAACCGTCATCTGAAGGAATATTCTTCTTCCTTCCGGACAGTGCGCAAGTCCCATAGATACAAGTTTATGAGCCGGTACATTGTGAATGTCTTTTCCCATAAATTCTATAGAACCTGTTCTCGAACGCAAAAGACCCGAAACTGTATGCAGCGTTGTGCTCTTTCCGGCGCCGTTTGAACCGATCAGAGTTACTATCTCGCCTTCTTGTACATCAAAGGAGATGTCCTTAACGGCATGAATATTTCCATAATATACATTTATATTATTTACATGTAACATGCGATCATTCTCCTTTCTGTTTTCCGAGATAAGCTTCTATTACGGCCGGATTATTCTGGATTTCTTCTGCCGTTCCCTTGGCGATGACTTTACCGAAGTTAAGTACGCAAATGCCCTCGCAGATACCCATTACAAGCTGCATATCATGCTCGATAAGAAGGATCGCTATCTTAAATTCATCACGGATTCTTGAAATTGTTTCCATCAGCTCGATAGTTTCATTTGGGTTCATTCCGGCTGCCGGCTCATCCAGAAGAAGGAGCGAGGGATTAGTTGCGAGGGCCCTGATGATCTCAAGACGTCTCTGCGCTCCGTAAGGAAGCGCACCCGCCTGCCATCCTGCCAGATTTTTCATATTGAATATCGAAAGAAGCTCCATCGCCTTTTCATGCATTTCTTTTTCTTTCTTCCAGTAATTAGGAAGTCTGAACACGCCTTCAAATGTATTGTACTTCATAGTATTGTGAAGTCCGATCTTTACGTTATCCTCGACGGTAAGATTGTTGAAAAGACGAATATTCTGGAATGTACGGGCTATACCAAGTTTATTGATCTGCGTTGTATTCATACCTGCAGTATCTTTTCCGTTAAGCAGGATATTTCCGCTTGTCGGCTGGTATACTTTTGTAAGAAGGTTAAATACTGTTGTCTTGCCCGCACCGTTCGGTCCGATAAGTCCCGCTATCTCCGTTTTTCCGATGATTATATTAAAATCATCCACAGCCTTAAGACCGCCGAACTGAATGCCGAGACGATGGCACTCCAGTACCGGATGTTTGTCTACGTCCTGTTCAGGGATGATAGACTGCGTAGGGAAAGGCACCATATGACTCTTTTTTATTTTATCCGACTGATAAGCCATTATTCATCCCCTCCTTCAGCATTTGTTTTTATCTTTCTTCTGATTAAGAGTCCGCCGATAAACTGACGTATCTTCTTATTGTTTGTCGCGATCATAACAACGATAAGAACTATCGCGTATACGAGCATACGGTAATCCGAGAAAGCACGGAGCATTTCCGGAAGCACGTAAAGGATCGTTGTCGCGATAATAGTTCCGAGAATATTTCCGAGTCCTCCGAGTACAACGAATACAAGAATAAGGATCGATGTATTGAAGTTGAATTTCGAAGCGACGATACTTGAATAGTTAAGTCCGTACAATACGCCCGCAGCTCCTGCGATTCCCGCCGAAAGAACAAATGCGATCATTTTATATTTTGTAATATTAAGACCTGTAGCCTCAGCAGCGATACGGTCGTCACGGATCGCCATTACGGCACGTCCCGTGCGGCTGTTGATAAAGTTCTGAATGATAAACAGAACTACGATTATCATGATAAATCCTGCAACGAACGTCGAGATAGTTTCTGTTCCGACCGCTCCCTGAGCGCCCTGAATAATTGTCTTCCCACTTTCCGTCATATGAAGGTCTTCAACGCCCATAGTACCTGTAACATTAAATACGATATGAAGACCGTTTTCATCAACTCCGACTATAAGACATGTAATGATGTCTTTGATGATCTCGCCGAACGCAAGCGTTACGATGGCAAGGTAGTCGCCGCGCAGTCTGAGTACCGGAATACCGATAAGGAAACCTGCCAATGCAGCGAACAGCGCGCCGATGATTACTGCAACAAATAAACGTACTCCAGTGTTCGGGATCGAAGCCGATAAACTCTCCGATGTTATTACGCCGACAAATGCGCCGACACTCATGAATCCCGCGTGTCCGAGGGACAGTTCTCCGAGAACGCCTACGCAAAGATTAAGCGCCAGAGCCGCAACTATGTAGCAGCATGTCGGAACAAGAAGCGCCATCTGTGCTCTTCCCAATACGCCATTAGATAAAACACTCAAAACGATAAATGCAGCAATAACAACTATATATGGAATAGTGCCTTTTCGTCTGAGGCTGTTTTTGTTTGTTAACATATTTTATACCTCCATCAGACTTTCTCAGATATCTTCTTGCCCAGAATACCGACAGGTCTGAACAGAAGAACAACGATCAATACTGCAAATACAACTGAGTTCGCAAGCTGTGTCGAAATATAAGCTTTTGTGAGAGATTCGATTATACCGAGCAGAAGACCGCCGATAAAAGCTCCCGGAACAGAACCTATTCCTCCGAATACGGCAGCCGTAAACGCCTTGATACCCGGCATTGAACCGGTTGTAGGCATAAGCGTAGGATATGCCGAACAAAGAAGGACACCTGCGATCGCCGCAAGAGCGGAACCGATTGCGAAAGTAATTGAGATAGTTCTGTTTACGTTAATTCCCATTAACTGAGCGGCGCCCTTATCTTCAGAGCAGGCTCTCATGGCTTTTCCGATCTTTCCTTTGTTGATGAATATCTGAAGGCAGATCATTATAACAACACAAACGATAACCGTAACGATCGATACGATAGAAATGTTGAGTTTTCCTCCGGCCAGCGATAATGTACCTGTAATTACAGGAGTATAAGATACAGGATTTGCTCCCCATATAAGCTGAGCTGCATTCTGAAGGAAATACGATACGCCGATCGCAGTAATAAGAACCGCCAGTGATGTTGCCTCACGAAGGGGCTTATAAGCAAGACCTTCGATGAGAACTCCAAGAACAGTACAGACAATAACTGCCAGCAGAATAGCCACTCCCGCAGGCAATCCTGAGCTGTTCATGGCGATAAACGAAACATATCCTCCGATCATGATTACATCACCATGAGCGAAGTTAAGCATTTTTGCAATACCATAAACCATTGTATATCCGAGCGCTATAAGAGCATATACGCTTCCCAGACTCAGACCGCTTATTAAATAAGATAAGAATTCCATATAAATTCCCCGTTCATCTATTGACAATTTATTAGAAAAGACTGCCGATAGTTTTAACGGCAGCCTTTCG
>CASDUB010000015.1 GCA_949283905.1 uncultured Lachnospiraceae bacterium
AAGGTTTTCAGTAGCAAGTCCCAGATCATAGATTCCCCACTCATTGTGTTCAAGTTCTGTCGAAGGAGTGCCGTCCTTTTCCCATCCGGAACGTTTTTCAACTACAGTTTCAACGATTAATGCCGATGCTCCCTCGCAGTTATTCGCATTAAACGCCGGAAGACATGATTTTACTTTTTCGATCGCTTCGTCAGAGATCGCCGCATGATATCTGTGCACCTGTGAGTTTTTCCATGAAGGCGCCAGTATTGCCGCTTTAATAAGTTCCTCTATCTGCTCTTTAGTCACCTTTTTAGAAGGATCATAGCCTCTGATACTTCTTCTTTCTTCTATTACTTTCTGAAATTCCATAATAAATCAGGATCTCCTTTCATAGTATCTCTATTGATAATATCACCTGAATATTATTCTTACAACACAAAAGAACCTCTGAATCGATCAGAGGTTCCCGGTTGATAAATTATTTAAGATATGCTTTAAGAGCTTCCGCCTTGTCAGTTTTCTCCCATGGAAGGTCAACATCTGTGCGTCCGAAATGTCCGTAAGCAGCTGTCTGTCTGTAGATAGGTCTTCTGAGGTCGAGCATCTTAATGATTCCTGCCGGACGAAGATCGAAGTTCTCACGAACGATCTTTGTAAGTTCCGTATCAGAAAGTTTACCTGTACCGAATGTCTCAACCTGTACTGATGTAGGCTGCGCCACACCGATGGCATATGAAAGCTGAATCTCGCATCTTGAAGCAAGTCCTGCGGCAACGATATTCTTTGCTACATAACGTGCAGCATATGCTGCCGAACGGTCAACCTTTGTGCAGTCCTTTCCTGAGAAAGCGCCGCCGCCGTGACGAGCGTATCCGCCGTATGTATCAACGATGATCTTACGTCCTGTAAGTCCTGAGTCACCGTTTGGTCCGCCGATAACAAAACGTCCTGTCGGGTTGATATAGAATTTTGTTTTATCATCGATCATATCTTTCGGAAGAACAGGATCGAATACATATTTCTTGATATCCTCATGAATCTGCTCCTGAGAAACTTCCGGTCCGTGCTGTGTTGAAAGAACAACAGCGTCAAGTCTTACAGGATTGTTGTTCTCATCGTACTCAACAGTAACCTGGCTCTTTCCGTCAGCGCGAAGATAAGGAAGTGTTCCGTTTTTGCGAACTTCTGTAAGCTTTCTTGTGAGTTTATGAGCAAGAGCGATAGGATAAGGCATAAGTTCCTCTGTCTCTGTGCAGGCATATCCGAACATCATACCCTGATCGCCGGCGCCTGTATCAAGATCATCCGCAAGCTCTCCTTCTTTAGCTTCAAGAGCTTTGTCAACGCCCATAGCGATGTCTGCCGACTGTTTGTCGATTGCCACGAGAACGCCGCATGTGTCGCAGTCAAATCCTTTTTTGCCGCGGTCATAACCGATCTCTCTGATCGTTTCTCTTACGATCTTCTGATAATCGATAACTGCGTTTGTTGTAATCTCACCCATTACAAGAACTAATCCTGTTGTGATAGCTGTCTCGCATGCAACACGGCTCATAGGATCCTGCGCATAAAGTGCGTCAAGGATGGCGTCAGAAACTGCGTCGCAGATCTTATCAGGATGTCCTTCTGTTACAGACTCTGAAGTAAATAATCTTTTTTCCATAACTGTCTCCTCGTTTTTTTATAATATTTTTAAGCAAAAAATAAAGTCCGCAAAGCGGACCTGTATTAGTAATAACAAATCCTCTTATTGTTCGAATTCTTCGCTCAGGTTGGCACCTTCCCTTTAATAAGGGGGTTGCCGTGGTTTCACAGATCCTATGTACCTCCACCACTCTGAATAAGAGAAAAACAATATTTATTTGCTTTTTAGCAATGTACACCTTTGTTCTTATATAGTCAAGAGCAAAAACAGCTCTGTGGGACACAGTCGAAAAACTGTCCCAACAGAAAGCCCTTTACAGATCAAACTACTTCCAGTTTGAATTTCTGTATCTCTTTCTCGCTGTTAACTCTCTCTATTTTGGCGCCGAGTCCGCGAAGCTTTGCATCAAAATCTTCGTATCCTCTGTGAATGTATACTATATCGTCGATAACAGTAACGCCTTCAGCCATCATTCCGGCAATAACAAGCGCAGCTCCGGCTCTTAAGTCAGGCGCGCATACCCTTGCTCCCGTGAGCTGTTCAACGCCGTCTATGATTGCGGTATTTCCTTCGACTTTGATATTTGCGCCCATTCGCATAAGTTCATCGGCATATTTGAATCTGTTTTCAAAAATGCTCTCTGTAACTATGCTTATTCCCTTTGACGTAGCAAGAACGGCGGCCACCTGCGGCTGCATATCGGTCGGGAATCCGGGATAAGGCTGTGTCTTTATATGAGTTTTTCCGAGTTTGCCGTTGACCGAAACTCTGATGGCATCGTCCATCTCTTCTATAATGCATCCCATCTCTTTTAGTTTAGCGGATGTGGCTTCAAGATGTTTCGGGATAACGTTTTTTACAACGGCGTTTCCGCCTGTTGCTGCGATGGCAGCCATATATGTTCCGGCTTCTATCATATCGGGAACGACAGTATATGAGCTTCCGTGAAGCTTTTCAACGCCTTTTATACGGATAACTTCCGTACCTGCACCCTTTATATTGGCGCCCATACTGTTAAGGAAATTCGCAGCGTCTACGACATGAGGCTCTCTCGCGGCGTTTTCAATGATCGTACGTCCTGTTGCAAGAGACGCAGCCATCATAATATTGATAGTCGCTCCTACAGACGCCATATCAAGATAAACATGAGCGCCGTGAAGATTTGTCGCTTCAGCTAATATGCATCCGTTCCTTATCTGAATTACGGCTCCGAGAGCGCGGAATCCCTTGAGATGCTGATCTATAGGACGGCTTCCGATATTGCATCCACCCGGAAGAGGAACTTCTGCTTTTTTATATTTTCCAAGCATAGCCCCGAGCAGATAATAAGAAGCACGTATCTTCTTTATAAATTCATATTCGACGCTGACAGATTTAATTGTACCTCCGCTGATGTTTACAGTATGTCTGTCAATCCTGTCAACAGTCGCTCCGATATACGAGAGCGCTCCAAGCAAAGCATTTATGTCACTGACATCGGGAATATTTTCGATTGTCACGGTATCGTCCGTCATGATAGCTTCAGTCAAAATTGCGAGAGCGGCATTTTTCGCTCCTCCTATTTCAACCTCTCCTGTCAGAGGGATTCCTCCCTTAATTACATATTGTTCCATATATACCCCTGTCTTATCGTTTTTCGAACCTGCCCGTATGCCCTTGGGCAAAATTCGAAGGTATTATACATCATGCCGATACTTTTGTAAACATTATTATATGTCATTTTAACACAGCATACATTTTCCCGCAATATGCGGAGAGAAAGCCAAAAGATTATAAACAAAAAAGAAGCACTTTTTCCAAAGGGAACATCCACAGCGCCGGCCCTTAATGAGCGCGCAGCGTGAATTTAGTGCCGCTGCGCGAGGACTAAGTGCCAACGGTTCCCGGAGGAAATATGCTTCTTTGTTTTAATATTTATATTTTTAATTACCAGATTCCATGAGCGAGCATAGCGTCAACAACTTTTTCGAAGCCGGCGATGTTTGCTCCTGCCACATAGTTTCCTGCCATTCCGTATTTTTCTGCAGCATCTGAAATGTTATGAGCGATGTTAACCATGATTCCTTTAAGTTTTGAATCAACTTCTTCAAATGTCCAGCTGAGTCTCTCTGAGTTCTGTGACATCTCAAGCGCTGAAGTAGCAACACCGCCTGCATTTGCAGCTTTACCGGGTGCGAAGATAACGCCTTTTTCCTGAAGATATTCAGTTGCTTCAAGTGTTGTAGGCATGTTAGCGCCTTCACAAACAGCGATTACTCCGTTTGCAACAAGAGCTTTTGCATCTTCAAGGTTAAGCTCGTTCTGTGTAGCGCACGGAAGAGCGATATCAACTTTAACAGACCACTGATTTGTTCCCTCAGCAGCTTTGTCATGATATTCTGCATTCGGACGATATTTTTTGTACTCTGTAAGACGCGCACGTTTTACTTCTTTGATCTCTTTAAGAGCTGCAACATCGATTCCGTCCGGATCGTAAACCCATCCTGTAGAGTCTGAACATGTTACGACTTTAGCTCCAAGCTGATGAGCTTTTTCTGTAGCGTAGATAGCAACGTTACCTGATCCTGAAACTGCACATATCTTTCCTGCGAGTTCGATATTGTTCATCTTAAGAAGCTCTTCCGTAAGGTAGAGAAGTCCGTATCCTGTAGCTTCTGTTCTTGCAAGTGATCCGCCGTATGAAAGGCCTTTTCCTGTAAGAACTCCCTCATAAAGATTTTTGATACGTTTGTACTGTCCGTACATAAATCCGATCTCACGAGCGCCTGTTCCGATATCTCCTGCAGGTACGTCGATGTCTGCTCCGATATATTTTGCAAGCTCAGTCATAAACGCCTGGCAGAATGCCATTACTTCACGATCTGATTTTCCCTTAGGATCGAAATCAGAACCGCCCTTGCCGCCTCCGATAGGAAGTCCTGTAAGAGAGTTTTTAAATACCTGCTCGAATCCGAGGAATTTAATGATACCTGCATAAACTGAAGGATGAAGTCTGAGACCACCCTTGTACGGTCCTATAGCGTTGTTAAACTGTACACGGTAACCTGTATTTACCTGAGCCTGTCCTTTGTCGTCTACCCATGCAACTCTGAATTTGAACTGTCTGTCCGGCTCAACAAGTCTCTCTAAAATTGCATTCTTTCTGTATAATTCTTCATTTGCATCTACAACAGGTCTGATAGAGTCAAGAACCTCTTTTACAGCCTGATGGAACTCCGGCTCAGCCGGGTTTTTCTCTATTACTTTTGCGATTACCTCATCAACATATGACATTGCCATGTCCTCCTATTCTATTTCCGAAAATTTCGATTTTTATTGTAGCATCTCGTTAAAGTCTTTGCAAGTTTTTTTTTATAACTTGCAAAATAATTTAAAACTGTTTTTATTATCTTCGTATTTAAAATGGTCTTATCGCATTTTATTCTGTTTCTTGAATTTTAAAATTATTTTTATTCTTTATATTTTAAACTTGAATTTTAAAATTATTTTTATTCTTTATATTTAAATAGGAAGAAATTAATTTTTCCTTTTCTTTGCGCGTCATCTGTTTTATTTCATATTCCCTTTTCTGAGCAGTTATCCTGTCGGCGTGTTCCTCAAAATACACCAGTTCCGCAGGAAGACGCGTCCTGGTATATTTCGCTCCCTTGCCGCTGTTGTGCGTCCTGACCCTTTTTTCAAGATCGACCGTCCAACCCGTATAATATGTTCCGTCGGAACATTTCAAAATATATGTATAATTTGATTTTTTCGTCAATTCACATTTACCTTCCTCAAAGCACAAGTATAGCAGAAAAGCATCAAGTTTGCATCATCTGTCCGTTTATCATTGTTCACTTGTGCTCTTGCAATAAATTTTCTTTTCGGTTATAATTTAACAGTTTAATAAAATAACTGAATTTTGCCCATGTGGGTTTACAAAGTTTATAAAGGAGATACTATGGCAAAGTTTTTTAAAGTAATTATAGATATCTTGATAGTTTTGTACATAGCTTCATTTGCGGCGCTGTTCATTCCGCCGGTTATCGGCATCACGACAATCGTTTCAAAACCCGGCGTTGATTCCAACCTTCAAACAGGAACAGTCGCATACGGCACGAAAGAATCTCTTGATACTCTTTCTGTCGGAGACACGATAATCTACAATTCAGAAGAAAAGACATATGTATACGAGATCACCGATCTGTCAGACGCAGAGTCAGGATCTATTTCAGTTAAAGCTTATGAAGACGCTGAGCCTGAGACGATCAATGTACGCAGAACAGCGACAAAGCTGCTCTTCTACGTTCCGTTTCTCGGCTACATAATGATAGCAGTCGGCAGCACACAGGGTCTTATCATACTCGGAGCTGTCGCGGCAGTTCTTATCGTACTGTTTATCATCACTGAAGTATGCTACAGAAAATCAAGAGCCAAAAAAGGCGAGCTTATCGACGACGAAGAAGAATACGAACAGGACAGAAAATACTTCCGTGATCTCGCAGCAAGCCAGAGCAGACCAAACGGTCTTGACGTACTCGGAACACTTTCGATCCCGCCTGTTGCAGATCTTATGGATGAAGAAACATCAGAATCTTCTGTTTCAAACACCATCGCTCTCGATGAAGAATTGGAAGATCCCGAGCTTGTTCTCAAACCGGCCAACGCAGCCGTGAGCAAAACCGCTCCTGTCGCTGCCGATGAATCAGATTTCGAAATAGAGATCGACAATGCGGTCTCAGAGCCGGAAGTTGCTGACGAATCACCTGCCAAAGCCGAAAATATCGATTCAGTAAATGCTTCTGAAGAAAAAGCAGAGATAAAATCCGCAGCTGCAAAAGAAACAAAAAAAGACATCGAAGAAAAAACTTCGGTCAAAAAGACCGAAAAAGATTTTTCAAACACTTCCGATATTAACGATATCGGAAATGCGCTTGAGATTGCACTTGAAAACGAGCAAATGAATTCTACTCCTCATTCTGCTCCGTCTCCTGCTCCTTCAACTGTTCCGGAGCAGACACAGCACTCTGACGCAGAAGAAATCGAGCTTGCGATTCCTGCAAAATCACTCGACGAACTGCTTCAGGAAGCTTATTCAAACGGCGAGGATCCGAAAGTAACAAAAGATTCCACAACAGGTATTACTTTCGTTGATTATTCAAACTGCTTCTAAATCGATCTCACGCATGATCAACACCGACAACAATTTAAGGACGTCCGACATATAT
>CASDUB010000016.1 GCA_949283905.1 uncultured Lachnospiraceae bacterium
GATTGCCAGGCAAAGTGAAATCCATCTCTTTCGAATTTTCATAATTTACATCCCTCACTTCCTTCGTCTTCGCGTTTCTCTGCTTTTTCTACAAGCGACTGCGAAGCATCTTCTTCGTCTCCTTCGCTTACTGCCTCATCTATCATTTTGATCAGTTCAAGCGCCGACCTGAACGGTACTGTTCTGTTTTCTTCGACCCATGTTACCATTCCCTGCCAGCTGCTGTGCTGCCGATGCTGTACACGGATGATAAAAGTACCGATATCTCCATGTTTTTTTAGCAATTCATCGTCTCGCATTACCCTTATCATCCCCTCTTTTCTGATCGTGTTCTCCTGTTTCTTTAATAATGTTCTCTGGTTTGTATCAGGAAAAGGAGAGCCGAGCCTGTCAAAAAATCGCTCCATGGAGAATATCAGGCCTTCCATACTGCTTACTGTCGTCCCTTCCACGCTGTACGCATGATAGAAGCGTCCGCTCGTTCTGCCGTCCCTTTGTCCGTCCACACAAAGGACGACTCCTGCCGGCGTTCCGATATAACATCCGTTTCTCTCCATCTGATCTCTCACCCCGTAATTATTCATTGTACTGCACTTTACTTTTCTATCTTAGCAGTCGAACAATCAAGAGAACCGTCAAAAAAACGACTAAAAAGAGGATTTTTGTTTTTTTCTTTTGTGGTTTCCGCAAGATTTCTCTCATCTGCTTTAATCATATGCTATCAAATGGACAGTCAAAGAAACCGTCAATTATCTTGTGTTTTTAGGGGGAATTTATGATTTTTGTTGATTTTATTTTTTGATTTGCGATATAAGAAAGTTGACTATTGCTGTTTTTAAGAACAAAATACGTTGATTTTCGTTATAGCTTGAGATATGATTAATCACAGAATTTTGATATTATAATAAGTTTAATAGGGTAGCCGAAGGACGCGCTCCGCCTGACTCTTAAATCCTGTAAGAGGGAGGTGGTAATTATGAGCACATATGAAGAATTTCAGATAATCATATCCATAGCGTTATTGATTGTTGCAATTTTGACATATATTAACCATAAAAAATAGCCCGTCCCAACTCTGACAAAGTAGACGAGCTATTTCTTTAGTTTTTCTATTTCGCCGAGTCAGGTGAGGTGCATTCACCTTTCGGCTATCCTGTTAAGTTGATTATAACGCATTCCTGACAATTGTCAATAATTAATGAATGTTATATTTAGAGTATATCTGTAAATCTGAAAATATCGTTATAACATTTTATTACTTTATTTACTGCAATTATCTTACTCACTACTGTTTTATCATAACACAAATCACATGGTTATGCCATTGTTGTAAACTTTACTTAACACTTTAAGAACTTCATTTTATTTAATACAAACTATGTTCTTCCTTTTTATAATCATCAAACAATTTCAGACATTCTTCTCTTTCTAATTCTATTCCATAGTTCCCATCTTTACCGTCGTTCCATTTTTCGTAAAATGTCTCGTCTCTGAATCCTATATCATCGGTATCGCTTATTGTACAGCCGTAATAAACTTTTGAAATATTTGACCATAGTATAGCGCCTTTACACATAGGACACGGCGCGGCAGTAGTGTACAGAACAGCGCCTGACAGATCATGACTTCCTGTATTTTTCGACGCGTTTCTTATCGCCTCCATTTCTCCATGGCATGTGGCGTCATGATTTACAAGGACTCTGTTGTGACCTTTTCCGATAATTTTTCCGTCTTTAACTATTACGCTGCCGAACGGTCCGCCATGCTTATTTTTTATTCCTTCATATGCTTCTTTAATTGCTTCCGCCATAAAATCCTTATGATTCATTGTTGTTTTCCTTTCTCTGTTTTCTGGTTTTATTCAATTCTACGTCGTGTTTTTCTTCAATAACACATGCAATAACTTAGTACATATAAAACTCATTTTAATTAACAGCATTATTTATTAAACAAGACCGACACAAACGCGCCGGCCTCTATACTATCACCATGTTCAATTATTCTTTGTATTCGTTCAGATGTACTCCACTGGGCTTACGTGGTATTCGACCCCTGTCCTCTGTCTTCCGATCAGAAAGTTTGAATTGATTCTCTTCTGCACAATCGCGCAGTTTTCCAGAGTAATATTGACAAGCAGTACAAGATACTGTCCTTTTCCGTATCGATTGATCGCGTCTCCCTGACGGATCGACTTGCGTATCGCGTCCCCGAGCCTGTCTGACAGTTCGTTCAGCTGTTCGCCTTCCTTCATCGGATTGCCCTTGCTGTCCACGATAGTACAGAGCATAAGATATACCGTCTGACCGCCTCTGGCCATCATCCGCGTAACCATTCTGTAAATCCCGCGAAATACCGGATATGTACATACATATCCGCCCCTGTTCTCTCCGTCTTCTATAAGTTTTTTCTGAATCGTCTCGAGCATCGCGCGCGGATGCGTCATCTGGCTTTCCAGACGATTGAATGACTCCATCATCTTTTCTGACGGACTGATTCCTCTTTCCTTAAAATATTGTTCAACTGTATCTGAATACAGTTCCGTTGCTTCGTCATAACGTCCCATACCGATCAGCGCCTCCATTGTCAGGCATTCCCAATCAGCGAACGGAGCGATGTTTGACGCGTATCTTCCGAGCTTTTCAAGCTGCATATAATCTTCGCGTTCTCTTAAGATCTGCGCTGTCTGCTCAACGCAGTCATAAAACATCATGCGGTATCTTCTCGCTTCAGCGGACACCCAGACAATACCTACATATATCGACAGGAACTCTCCGGTATAGCAATGGCATGCGTCTATCAGAAGCTGAAGTTTTTCATCCTGATTTTTCGCGTTTACCGCTTCTTCGTATAGCCTTTCAAATTCAGCCGTATCTTTCTCCACCGGAATCTCATCCGTCCAGTAAAATACGCCTTTTTCCTGTTTTATGTAGTTTACATCCGGGAGGCCGGATTTTCTCAGCTTATTCTTTGCGTTATATATGATGCTCTGCATGGCGTGATGCGTGTTTTTGATATCTCTGTCGCCGAACATCAGCTCTTCCAACTGCTCGCGGCTGACGCCTGTCTCCAGATTGTGAAGGAGCACCTGCATAAGATACGCAAACTGAGTATCACTGGCCTTTTTACCTAATATAGAAGTACCTCCCCCCACACCATAAATCATGGAGAAATTGCCGAACATCTTAATTTTTAATACTTTTTTCTCTTGTTCTCTCTCGTTCATAATAGCGCCCTGATTATTAATTTTAATACCCAATATAAACGATTCTGTTAATTTTTATACACCACAGTATAGCATAATAAAGCGCAAAATAAAAGACTGAATTTACTAAATACTGTCATATTTACTGTTTATTTATATATGTTTTTTACATATCTCATCATTCATTTTTATTCAATATATACAGTATAATATTCATTCATCATTTTTACAGTTTCCGCTGCAGCATATCAGGATTTGTGGAATATGTGACGGCAGCATCCTTTGTGATCTTTCCTTCTTTATA
>CASDUB010000017.1 GCA_949283905.1 uncultured Lachnospiraceae bacterium
ATAGGTGCGGTGGCAACATATATATTCTGCTATTACTTTGTGGATATTGCGGGAATCAACGCTGTTGTATGGGGCCTTTTAGTGGGAGGCATACTGTATTTTGTAATAGGAGCGATAACATCGAGAAAGCATGGCCTTGACCAGGATGTCCTTGATAAATGCTTTTAAGATAGGAGGTTTTATATGAATACGATTCAACAGACAAATCCGGGCAAAAATCTGAGATCGGTATCTATCATAGGAGTGGGTTGTACTCCATTCCGTGAATTTTGCGCCGATCCGGAGTTCGATGGACTTACAGAGGGCGAAGTTTACGGATATGCGGCTTTAAAGGCGATGGAAGATGCAGGAGTTAATCCGAAAGACGTTCAATTCTTTTTCCATGGCGAAGCAAATCCCATGCTCAATTCGTGGATAATGACGCCGAATATGTCTGTAGCGGAATGGATCGGAATGCGAGGCAAAGGTTCTGCTCATCATTCGGAAGCATGCTGCACGGGATATATAGGACTTGATTTGGGCGTACATGCAGTTGCTTCCGGAAAATATGACATGGTTCTTACGGGATGCCTTGATTTCGGAGACGGACAGGCACAGCAGAAGCTTCCAAACTGTTTCCGTAAGCCGTTCAGTTTTGAAGCATTTATGGAGTCCACAAAGTATCTTTTTACAAATGATTACAGCCGCTACATGCTGTTCAATAACGGTCAGGAAAATACCGGCGTGTGGTATGCGCGCGAGGCAGGAATTTCATTCGATGAAATGGACAGAACACTGTGCAAGCTTGCCGTTGTTGCGAGAGAAGGTTCAAAAGACAATCCGCTTGCCATTGAACATAAGACTTATCAGGAGATCGCTAACGAAAACGGATTTGACGATGTAATGAAATATATGATGTCTGATTTTAATCCGAAGATCGGCGATACGATGCGTGTATCGGGTCTTGAACACAAATGTGACGGAGCGACTTGCATTCTTCTGTGCGCAACAGATCTTGTAGAAAAATATACGAAAAATAAACCTATTCAGGTACTTGGAATCGGAAATTCATGTATAGAAATGAAAAATCCTATACTTGAGCCAAAGGGAACTATCGAGGCCACAAGACAGGTATACGATGTGACAGGCATTCATCCTGAAGAGATAGATCTTCTTTATGTAAATGACTTTGTTATTAACTCTCAGCTGATCGCCGCGGAAATAACAGGATATATTCCTAAAGGAGAGGCGTGGAAGTACGTATTGGATGAGCGTACACGTTTCGATGGCGACAGACCTATTAATCCAAATGGAGGCCGTTCAGCCTTCGGACACGCCCATGCGGCTTCGGGACTTGCCGATGTTTATGACGCGGTTCTTCAGATGCGTGGCGAAGCCGGCGCCCATCAGATAAAGAAAACGCCAAAAACAGTATTCTTACGCGGTTACGGCGGCGGTCAGAACATTTGCAACATCATTATCGGTGACAGGAACTAAGGAGGGAGTGCAATGGCAATCAAATTAGAAAGACTTGTTAAGAGGTATTATGAAGGCCTTGAAGAAGGTAATATCCTGGCACGTAAATGTCCTGAGTGCGGAGCCGTAGAGTGGCCTCCTGTTTATGCCTGCAACGAGTGCGGATGCAAAGAAACTGAATGGATAGAACTCAGCGGCAAGGCAACTGTAAAAGAGCTTTATGTTCCGACTGTTATGTCGAGAAAAAAAGAATTTGACGATCTTAAGCCTTATGCTTACGCATGGATCGAACTGGAAGAGGGAACAGAGAGAAATATAATGCTCCGCGGTATCAAGGGAAAGAACGCAGAGTATGTACGCAGTCATCTTCCGTATCCGTGCCATCTTGAAATCGTTCAGCGCGATGGATATAAAACGGCAATAGCCGCTATCGATCCTGTTGATCCGGAGTTACTTAAAAAATAAATTTTACGACATGGTCGAGGAAATATATCAAAACACAACTCATTTGAGAGTTGACAGTGATATAGAAGTGGCATATAATAAACTTAACAAGAGAGCCGATGACTGGACGTGTCCCAGCCGTCGGGAAATTAAAGTATTACAAAAGTAACGCCTTAGTTTTCCAGACAGAGGGCGTTACTTTTTGCGTAATATGAGAATAACAAGAGTTATTACAGCGCAAAGCATTATTATAAATTGATGTAAATCAGAAAATGTAACCATACGCATCAGCCTCCTTTCGTTTTAAACTCCGGCGGCTGGCATATCGCCCTATCGGCTCCCTTATTAAGTTTATTGCAGCAGTCATTTATTCAATGAGTTAGCGAACATAATTCATTTGAAGGTTGACAATAACAAAACTCTGGCATATAATAAGTTTAACAAGAGAGCTGCTGGTCAGGTAGTGGCTGACCGTCGGCAAAATGAAGGTTAATAGAAATAGCGCCTTACTTTACCGAGCAGGGGCGCTATTTTCTATGTATAAAAGTTATCACAAGAGTTATAACTGCACATAGCATAATAACAAAAGTGTGAAGATCACTATATGTTACCATGAGCACCACCGCCTTTCTTTGTATAATCCGACGGTCGAGCAAGCGCCTCAACAGCTCCCTTATTAAAATTATTATATGTTTAAACAATAAATACTATTCAATAATAACATATACATATGAAAATGTATACATACACAAAAGAGAAACATAAGAACTGAAAAACACTCCCCTTCAGCAGATAACCTGCGTTATAGGGGAGCGTTTTTTGAGGTATTTTTATCATTTTGAAAAGAGAAATGAAAAAAGAAAATTTTTAAATTAAATTATTTTAAAGTATCAACCGTCAATACATCTGCGCTTCCGTTGATGTGGTAGATTGGTGAACCGCCGGTAAGGATAGGCATTACGGCTGCAAAAAGCGTATCAGCGGTTTTTTCTACCGAACCCATAGAAACAGTGCCGCGGATGAGGCTTTCGTTGTTTTCGGAAGCAATGATTTTTTCTATGATCTCATCAGTATCATCAACGGTGAAGATGGCAGTTTTGCCGGGATCTTCGATCGGAG
>CASDUB010000018.1 GCA_949283905.1 uncultured Lachnospiraceae bacterium
CAGAAATCTTAAAGAGCTTTTTATTGAGTTTGCGAGCGAAGGAAATAAATTTGGAAAAGAACTCATGACACAGATTCTTGAAATCGATTCTGTTGAAAGGCTTGTGGATCAGATAATAGTCCAGCTGCCGTGCCAGCTTGAACAGGCGCAGGAGCTTCTTGAAGCGGTGGATATCTCAAAGAGGTATGATACTTTATGCAAAATACTCGCGAAAGAAGTAAATATTTTTGAAATAAGAAAAGAGCTCCAGGAAAAGATCAGAGAAACTCTCGATAAGAATCAAAGAGAATATATATTAAGAGAGCAGATAAAGATCATCCGCGAAGAACTCGGAGACGATAATTCCCAGTCTCAGATAGATGAATACAGAAAGAAAACGGAAGAGTTGAACGCTTCTCAAGATGTAAAAGACACTATAATGAAAGAAATAGGCCGTCTTTCAAGTCTCGGAGCGAATAATCCCGCTGAGGGAGGCGTTATCAGAGGCTATATAGAAACGCTTCTTGCGCTTCCGTGGGACAATATGTCTGTTGACAATGAAGATTTATCAAAGGCGAGAAAAATACTCGAAGAGGATCATTACGGCCTTCAGGATATCAAACAGAGAGTTCTTGAGTTCCTTGCGGTACGTACCCTTAAAAAGAAAGGGGACAGCCCGATACTCTGTCTTGTAGGCCCTCCGGGAACAGGAAAAACTTCTATCGCCCGTTCTATAGCGAGAGCGCTTGACAAAAAATATATCAGGATGAGTCTCGGCGGAATCAGAGATGAAGCGGAGATCAGAGGACACAGAAGAACATATATAGGAGCGATGCCGGGACGAATCGCCGAAGGAATGCGTCAGGCAGGCGTGAAAAATCCGCTTTTTCTGCTTGATGAGATAGATAAAGTAAGTTCTGATTACAGAGGAGATACGGCATCGGCCCTTCTTGAAGTGCTTGATCCGGAGCAGAACGTAAGATTTTCAGATCATTATATAGAAATTCCGATAGATCTGTCGGAGGTCTTATTTATTGCGACTGCAAACGACGCGGCGGCAATACCGCGGCCGCTTCTTGACAGGATGGAACTTATAGAAGTTTCAAGTTATACGGAGAACGAAAAGATGCATATCGCGAAAGAGCATCTTATTCCTAAACAGCTTGAAGCAAACGGCATTATGAAAAAAGAGCTTTCCATTTCCGATAAGGCGCTTGAAGAGATAATAAGCTCTTATACAAAAGAAGCGGGCGTGCGTCAGCTTGAGAGATTTATAGGCAAGATCTGCAGAAAAGCCGCCCTTATCATGAAGGAAGAGGGCAAGAAGAAAGTATCGGTATCGGTAAACAATATCGAAGAGTTCCTCGGAAAGAAGAAGTATTCATTCCAGAAGGCAAATCTCAAGCCTGAAATAGGAATAGTACGCGGACTTGCATGGACAAGCGTAGGAGGCGATACTCTTCAGATAGAAGTGAATATCATGTCAGGAAAGGGCGAATTAAGGCTTACGGGACAGCTTGGCGATGTTATGAAAGAGTCTGCCATGGCCGGTATAAGTTATATTCGTTCAGTAGCTTCGAAATACGATATTGAAGATGAATTCTTTACAAAAAATGATATTCATATCCATATACCTGAAGGAGCGGTTCCGAAAGATGGTCCGTCTGCCGGAATTACTATGGCAACGGCAATGCTGTCGGCTATCACACATACGCCGGTGCGTGCCGATACGGCTATGACAGGAGAGATAACGTTAAGAGGAAGAGTTCTTCCTATAGGAGGCTTAAAGGAAAAACTTCTTGCAGCCAAGAAGGCAGGCATGGCTAAAGTTCTCGTACCTGTTGAAAATCGTTCCGACGTACAGGAACTTGACAAAGAGATCACAGGAGGACTTGAAATTGTCTTTGTGGAGACAATGGATCAGGTTATTAAAGAGGCGTTAATAAAATGATAGTAAAACAGGCATCACTTGACATAGTATGCGGAGTTACAAGTAAACTTCCCGATACAGGGCAGTTTGAAGTGGCGTTTGCCGGAAAGTCAAACGTAGGGAAATCTTCGCTGATCAATGCTTTGATGAACAGAAAAAACCTTGCCAGGACAAGTTCGCAGCCGGGCAAAACACAGACCATAAATTTCTATCATATAAATGATGAATTTTACCTCGTTGATCTGCCGGGATACGGTTATGCTAAAGCAAGCGAGGAAGTAAAGGCAAAATGGGGAAAGATGATCGAAAGATATCTTTACACGTCGCCTAATTTAAGAGCAGTTTTTCTGCTTATCGATATCAGACATGAGCCGTCGGAAAATGACAGGCTCATGTTTGAGTGGATAAAAAGCCGGGGATTTGAACCGATCATCATAGCTACAAAGCTTGATAAAATAAAGAGAAGTCAGATTCAGAAACAGACGGCGCTTATCAGGAGGACTCTCGGAGTATCAAAAGAAGCGGGTATATTGACATTTTCGGCCCAAACAAAGCAGGGCAGAGATGAAATATGGGCGCTTATAGAAAGTCTTATGAATCCTGAAACGTCAGAAGATTTGACGCCTGAAGTGTCAGATACGGTTTAAGAGTTCTGCATAAAGAGGACAGAGATATGTCAATGATAGAAACAAAAAATCTTCATTATGACTATGTTCAATATGTTGACGAAAATGAAAAGCCGCAGGTATTACACGCCGTAAACGGCGTTGATCTTAATGTGGAAAGAGGTCAGTTTATAGCGATTATAGGACATAATGGGAGCGGAAAATCAACTCTTGCGAAACATCTCAACGCGCTGCTTATACCGACAGAGGGAACTGTATGGGTGAGCGGTATGAATACAAAAGATGAAAAATATCTTTGGGAGATCAGAAAGACCGCGGGAATGGTGTTTCAAAATCCGGACAATCAGATAATAGCGTCGGTCGTTGAAGAAGACGTTGCGTTCGGCCCTGAAAATATGGGAGTTCCGACAGATGAGATATGGCGCAGAGTAGACGAAGCTCTGTCCATAACGGGAATGACGGCATACAGAGAACATTCTCCGAACAGACTGTCGGGAGGACAGAAACAGAGAGTTGCCATCGCAGGAGTAATGGCGATGCAGCCTAAATGCATAATTCTTGATGAGCCGACGGCAATGCTTGATCCGAGCGGAAGAAAAGACGTTTTAGAGGCGTTAATGGAGCTCAACAGAAAGCATAAAGTTACGATTATACTCATAACTCATTACATGGAGGAGACAATAGACGCCGACAAGGTATTTGTCATGGAGGACGGAATTGTTGTAATGAGCGGAACGCCAAGGGAAGTTTTCCTTCGGGTGGAGGAACTTCAGCAGATAGGACTCGACGTGCCGCAGGTTACTTATCTCGCCCATGAACTTGTAAAAGAGGGCTTAAATATAAAAGAGCCGATATTAAGCATTGAAGAGATGGTAGAAGCCATATGTCGATTAAATTAGAAAATGTTTCATATGTTTACAGCAGCGGTACCGCTTATGAGATAAAAGCTGTAGATAACGTATCTTTTGAAATAAAACAAGGCGAGTTTGTCGGGATGATAGGCCACACCGGCAGCGGAAAATCCACGGTCATACAGCATCTTAACGGACTTGTAAAACCTACAAGCGGAAGAGTTCTGTTTAACGGCGAAGACGTGTGGGCGGAAGATTATGACAGACGCGCCCTCAGATTTCACGTCGGACTTGTTTTTCAGTATCCGGAATATCAGCTCTTTGAAACTACCGTTTTAAAAGATGTATGTTTCGGGCCGAAAAATCAGGGGCTTTCCGATGAGGACGCTTTAAAAGCTGCGAAAAAAGCGCTTGAAATGGTAGGGGCGCCGGAGGATATATTTGAAAAATCGCCGCTCGATCTTTCCGGCGGACAGAAAAGAAGAGTCGCCATAGCCGGCGTTCTGGCGATGAATCCTGACGTGCTGGTGCTCGATGAGCCTATGGCGGGACTCGACCCGCGGGGTAAAAAAGAAATACTTGATATGATCGCTGATCTTCACGAAAAAAACGGCATTACGATAGTACTCGTTTCGCACAGCATGGAGGACGTCGCGGTTTATGTTGACAGGCTCATCGTAATGGATAAAGGAAAGAAAGCCTTTGACGGAAACCCAAAAGAAATTTTCGCCCATTACAGGGAACTTGAAAAAATGGGACTGTCAGCGCCGCAGGTTACATATCTGATGTACGCTCTCAGAGAAAAGGGGTTTGATGTCGATACGACGGCGATAACGGTATCAGAGGCAAAAGAAGCGATCTTAAAGGCTTTGGGGAGATAAATAAGTCATGTTAAAGGATATTACTATAGGCCAGTATTATCCTGCAGATTCAATTCTGC
>CASDUB010000019.1 GCA_949283905.1 uncultured Lachnospiraceae bacterium
AGTGCAGTTTCCGCGGGTTATTCCCTGTAAATAGATTTTTCTGACCTGATTCCAGTCGTCCGTTTTCATTTCTCTGATCATTATCTTATATCTTCTTAATTAATGTATTTATGATATTGATATTAAAATGTATTTTGTATTCATTCGACCCTTGCCTCATCATATTATACTTTATTCCTCAAATCACGCAATAAAAAATTAAAAAAAGGCACGCATTATTTGTCTAAACCGTTTTCATATGTTAAGATGAGCAAAGCGAGCAGATTTCAATTTAAAATCTAAATAACAAAAGGAGAAATATAAACATGCGTATAGCAGTTACTTACGAAAACAACGAAATTTTCCGGCATTTCGGACAGACATCCGAATTTAAAGTATATGAGATCGAAGACAATAAGATCGTTTCAAGCAGCATCTTAAGTTCTGACGGCAAAGGCCACGGAGCCCTTGCGCAGGTTCTTGCAGATAATAACATAGACGTTCTCATCTGCGGCGGACTCGGAGACGGAGCCCTTTCAGATCTCAAAGCGGCGGGCATCGAAGTCTGCGCCGGAGCTGAAGGCGACTGCGATAAAGCCGTAGAAGCTTATCTTGCGGGCGAACTCAAAGATTCAGGAGCAAACTGCGATCATCACGATCACGAAGAATCCCACAGCTGCGGCGGCGGATGCGGAAGCTGCGGCGGATGCGGACACCATGCTCCTGTCATCACATTAGAAGGCAAAAACGCCGGAAAGACAGTGCGCGTTCACTACAGAGGCACTCTCAACGACGGAACTCAGTTTGATTCTTCCTATGACCGCGGCGAAACCCTTGACTTCATCTGCGGCGCGGGACAGATGATCAGCGGATTTGATAAGGCCGTTGTCGATATGGAAGTCGGCGAAAAAATCAGTATCCACCTTATGCCTGAAGAGGCTTACGGAATGGCTGATCCGAACGCCATATTTACTTTAAGCGTAAGCCAGCTTCCGGGTTCCGAAGAACTGAACGCCGGCGAAAGAGTATACCTCTACAACCAGATGGGGCAGCCCGTGCCTGTAACTGTTGTATCACGCGAGGGCGATTCAATCACTTTTGACGCGAATCATGAAATGGCCGGAAAAGAACTCAACTTTGATATCGAGCTTGTAGAAGTTAAATAATCAACGCATAAACCTCGGATAAATATGGACTGAGAAAGTCCTTGACTTTATTCTGCTAAATTGCTAATATTTCATTGTGAAAAATTCATCAAATATGTATATATGTATTAAAGGAGATATTTATAATGAAAAAGAAATTATTGGCAATAGCACTTATTTCCGCAATGACGGCATCTCTGACGGCATGCGGACAAAATTCATCAGATAACTCAAGCGCTGCGGATACATCCGAGGCTTCGAGCACTTCCGGATCAGAAAGCAATGACGCTTCTGCAAGCGAATCAGATATGCAGTATGTCATCGACAAAGGAACTCTCGTTGTCGGCATCACAAACTTTGAGCCGATGGACTATCAGGATGAAAACGGCGAATGGATCGGTTTTGACGCTGACCTTGCCAAAGCATTCGGCGAGAGCCTTGGCGTTGACGTGGAATTCCAGGAGATCGACTGGAACAGCAAGATCCTTGAGCTTGACGGACTTACAATCGACTGCGTATGGAACGGAATGACTCTTACAGACGAAGTTGTTAACGCTATGGAAACAACAAACGCCTACCTCAACAACGCACAGGTAGTTGTCGTAAACTCTGATGTAGCTGATCAGTATCAGGATGTTGAAAGCCTTGCTGACCTTAACTTTGCCGTTGAAGCAGGAAGCGCAGGCGCTGCTGCTGCATCTGAAAACGGACTTAACTATACTGAGGTTCAGAACCAGGCCGCTGCCCTTATGGAAGTTGCAGCCGGAACATCTGACGCAGCTATCATCGATTCTCTTATGGCTGCTGCCATGATCGGCGAAGGCACAAGCTACGAAAACCTTACTTATACTATAGGTCTTACTACAGAAGAATACGGCGTAGGTTTCCGTAAAGGATCAGACCTTGCAGAAGAACTCAACAATTTCTTCGCCGAGTCTTATGAAAACGGAACGATGCAGACAATCGCTGAGCAGTATAAAGTACAGGCAGCTCTTATAGAGCAGTAAACAGACGTTCTTAATTGCATTCATAAAAAGATATCAGGCCCCGCCGGTATAGGCGGGGCTGTCGATTCTGATTCAAAAGCTAAAGTTAAATAAAAGAAAGGTAATAAACCGATATGACTTTCGCGGAACAACTACCAATAGTACTTAACTCCCTGAACGAAGGATTTTTGCAGACTTTAAAACTGTTTGGCATTACGCTTTTAGGCGCCGTGCCGCTTGGTCTTATAATATGCTTCGGTTCAACATCACGCTTTACGCCTTTAAGGCTTTTCTGCAAATTTATCATCTGGATAGTACGCGGAACGCCTCTTATGATTCAGCTTATGATCATTTATTATATGCCCGGACTTGTCTTCGACAATCCGATATGGGGCGGCGGCGACCCGGGAAGATTTACGGCATCGGCAGTCGCGTTTATCATAAACTACGCCTGCTATTTTTCAGAAATATACCGCGGCGGTATACAGGCTATCCCTGTAGGCCAGGATGAAGCCGGACTTGTACTCGGTATGACAAAGGGACAGATCTTCTTCAAGGTCAAACTTCTTCAGATGATAAAACGCATCCTGCCGCCTATGTCAAACGAAATCCTTACTCTTGTTAAAGATACTTCTCTTGCCCGCGTAATATCGATGCACGAGATCATATGGGCAGGCGAGGCATTCATGAAAGGGTCCCAGGGAATATCGGGAATCATTTGGCCTCTGTTCTTTACGGCGATATACTACCTTATATTTAACGGCGTACTTACCGTCGTACTCGGCAAACTTGAAAAGAAACTTAATTTCTTCAGATAAGGAGGGAAAAGCATGCCTATTTTAGAAGCAGAACACATTTGTAAAACCTTCGGTAAAAACGAAGTTTTGAAAGACATCAGCTTTTCTCTTGAAAAGAACAATGTTCTTTCTATAATCGGTTCATCGGGAAGCGGAAAAACCACTCTTCTGCGCTGTCTCAACTTTCTGGAGACGCCCGACAAAGGAATAATTAAAGTAAATAATAAGATTCTTTTTGACAGCTCTGCCGCCAGGACAGACGAAAAAGCGATCAGAAAAAACAGACTTCATTTCGGCCTTGTTTTTCAGTCTTTCAATCTGTTTCCCCAGTATACGGCGCTTCAAAATGTAACTCTCGCGCCTACGCTTCAGGCAAAAAACAGACCTGATTTCAAGTCAAACAAAGCCTCTATCCTTTCCGAAATCAAAAATCACGGAATAGAACTTTTGGAGCAGATCGGACTGGGCGACAGGATAGACAACTATCCTCATCAGCTTTCGGGCGGCCAGTGCCAGCGAGTTGCCATCGCAAGAGCTCTTGCCCTTAACCCGGATATCCTGTGTTTTGACGAGCCTACATCAGCTCTCGACCCGGAGCTTACAGGCGAGGTTCTCAAGGTTATCAAAGAGCTTGCCGAAAAGAAAATGACTATGATCATCGTTACACATGAAATGTCCTTTGCCAAGGAAGTATCGAATCATATCATATTTATGGACAAAGGAGTTATCTGCGAAGAAGGAACTCCGGAGCAGATCTTCGAAAATCCGCGTGAAGAAAGAACAAAACAATTCTTATATAATTACAACCGCCAGGAATAATATGTCAGATTTTAATTTCATTAAAAAAGACGAAAGGGATCTTTTTAATTACCACGATAAAAAGATCCCTTATTTATCTTTTAAATCATTGGATAAACTTAATATAGTAAATAACGCGATATCTCTGCGAAATGCAGACAGCGGCGAACCGGTCAAATTGTACTTTGCCAAGGATTCCGATATAAAGGAAGTCACCGCTCATAACAGAATATTTATGGAGGAGCTCGGCGCAGATATAAAAGCGCGGGTAGCCCCGATGCAGAAACATACAAATAACGTCCACGTTGTAACAAAAGACGATCTCGGAACTTCCCTCGAAAAAAGCCATATTGAATTTACAGACGCTCTTGTCACAGATATGGCAAATGTTCCCCTCGTTGTAAATGTGGCCGATTGCATCCCTCTTATGTTTGTCGATCCGGTACACGAAGTTATAGGAATTGCTCATTCGGGCAGAAAGGGAACACTGAACTGTATAGGTCTTGAAACAGTAAAGACTATGCAGGAAGAATTTTTTTCTGATCCCGATGATATAATAGCGACCGTAGGTCCCGGGATCTGCATCGACTGCTATGAAGTCGGAGACGAGATTTATGACGAATTTTCAGAAAAATGGGGTTCTTTTGTAGCAAACAGACTCTTAAAGCGTTATAATAACAGATATCATCTGGATCTGCTTCTGGCAAACAAACTTGTTCTGCTTGACGCCGGTCTGAGAGATGAACATATATGCGTTTCAAATATATGCAATCGCTGCAACTGCGATAAATTTTATTCGTTTCGTGGAGACGGCGGCATCATTAACGAAATTGCCGTCTGTCTTATGCTGAAATAACTTCAATACTGTTTATGGAGGCTTGATCTCATGGATGAAAAAAGATATGTAGCATATGTAGCTACAAAAGGCGATAACAGCGGGATTCATTTATTCGATGTTGACTGCGAAAACGGAATTCTCACAAAACGCAAAGAAATAGACGCCAGCAACTCGTCTCACCTTTGGGTATCGGCAAACGGCAAATACCTGTATTCAATTTTGGACGGCGGCGTAGGAGTTTATAAGATACTTCCGGACGGCGATCTGGAATTTATCAACAAAAAAGACATACACGCCATGCGCGGACGTTTCTTAAGCACTGACTTATCGGGAAAATACCTTTTTGTCGGCGGATATCACGACGGAAAGATAACCGTTATACACACTCACAGAGACGGACGTCTCGGCAGCATAATGGACAGCGTTTATCATAAAGGTATAGGATCGGTTGCCGAAAGGAACTCACGTCCTCATGTCACATGCGTTATCATGACGCCTGACAATAAGTTTCTGTGCGCTGTCGACAACGGCATCGACCAGGTCAAAATATACAGGATAAGCGATGAAAATAAGCTTGAACTTGCTGATATTCTTCGTATGAAACGAGAGTCGGCGCCGAGAGTAATCAGATTTTCTCCCGACGGAAAGACAGCTTATATCCTGACCCAGATCACAAACACCATCGAGGTCTATTCTTACAATTATGATGAGTCCAAAAACTATCCGACGTTTGAAAAGCTTCAGAGCATCAGCACTCTTTCAGACGAGCTTGATCCGATGTATGACGCTGCTTCCGGACTTTGCTTCTGTCCCGACGGAAACCATCTTTTCTCATCATCGGCCGGTGACAACACCGTTGCCATGTTTTCTATCAATCCTGAAGACGGAACGCTCACAAAGGATTTCGCCCTTCCTATAAGCGGCGAATATCCAAAGGATATCACAGTGCTGCCGGGAGGCAAATTCCTTCTCTCGGTAAATCATGAATCCAATACGATCACGATCTTTAAGATAGATTACGACAAGAAACTGATCATGATGCACGGAAAGCCGATCAGCGTACCTGCTCCAAACTGCGTGCGCATATATGATCTGCATGATGCTACAGCGATAGATTAACGTAATTTAAAACCGGACCGCCTTTTCGGCTGTCCGGTTTATTTTTACTCCTGCGATATTATCATCTTATGTATGGAATTTCCCATAGCGGAAAATTTTTCTTCATACTCTGTCATTATATTTCCTTCATTCATAACGGCGTCGTTGTGAAGATCATATGTAAA
>CASDUB010000020.1 GCA_949283905.1 uncultured Lachnospiraceae bacterium
TCGATTTCAAGAATCTGTGTCATGAGTTCTTTTCCAAATTTATTTCCTTCGCTCGCAAACTCAATAAAAAGCTCTTTAAGATTTCTGAGCATCGCTTCTTTCTGCTCATCTGATTCGAACTTCATCTCTTCGTCATAATAAGGCAGGATATCAGCCTCAAGATAAGGATCGGTCATTGAAAAATCAATGATCTGTGCCCTTGTCAGTCCTTCGCATAATACTCTGATAAGATTATTCGGAAGCTTGATAACCTGTTTAATGACTCCTATAGTTCCGATTTTATATACATCTTCGAGTTCAGGATATTCTTCATTGATATCTTTCTGCGCTACTAGAAAGACCTTCTGATCCTGAAGCATTGCCTTTTCAACCGCCTTTACAGAGCGGCTTCTGCTGACATCGAAGTGCATTATCATATCCGGCATCACAAGCGTTCCGCGAAGCGCTACGGCCGGCATTCTTTTCAATAAATCACTCATATTTCTCCTGTTTATCAACTGACAGCTTTTTTGCCTTCTCTTTTTTGTCTTTTGGCAGGCTCTTTATCTGTCTCTGCTTCTATATGTGTATCTTCTGTACCTCGTGTATCTTCTGTTTTATTTTCTTTTCTTATGATCCTCGGAGCTTCTGTTCCTTCGACTGCTTCTTTCGTTATCTCACATGAAACAATGCTCTCATCAGACGGAGTTTCAAACATAACGTCCATCATAGTATTTTCCATGATCGCCCGAAGTCCTCTGGCTCCTGTTTTTCTCTGAACGGCAGCTTTCGCTATAGCTCGAAGCGCGTCATCCGTAAATGTAAGCTTAACGCCGTCAAGCTCAAAAAGTTTTTTGTACTGTTTTACAAGACTGTTCTTCGGCTCTGTCAGGATGGTTACAAGCGCATCCTCATCTACCGCGTCAAGGCTTACGACAACGGGAATTCGTCCGACAAATTCCGGAATCAGACCGAATTTGATCAGATCCTGCGGCATTACTTCTTTAAGAAGTTCTCCGACATTGCTGTCGTCAATAACGCCAAGATCAGCGTTAAATCCCATTGATTTAGTGTCTTTTCTCTGTTTGATCACTCTGTCGAGTCCCTCAAACGCGCCGCCGCAAATGAAAAGTATATTTGTTGTATCTATCTGAATATATTCCTGCTGCGGATGTTTTCTTCCGCCCTTAGGAGGAACATTCGCAATCGTTCCTTCTACTATTTTTAAAAGCGCCTGCTGTACGCCTTCTCCGGAAACATCTCTTGTTATAGACGCATTTTCTGATTTTCTTGTGATCTTATCGATCTCATCGATATAAATAATACCTCTCTGAGCACGCTCAACGTCATAATCAGCCGCCTGTATAAGTCTGAGAAGAATATTTTCCACGTCCTCGCCCACATATCCGGCTTCCGTAAGATTTGTCGCGTCTGTTATAGCAAACGGAACATTTAATATTCTCGCAAGTGTCTGCGCAAGAAGAGTTTTTCCCGAACCTGTAGGACCGAGCATAAGAATATTGCTCTTCTGAAGTTCAACATCTGTCTGCTCTGCGCTTAACACCCTCTTATAATGATTGTATACAGAAACAGCAAGCGTTTTCTTCGCTTCCTCCTGCCCGATAACATATTCATCAAGGATCTCTTTTATTTCTTTCGGTTTCATGAGCACGATATCGCTGTCATTGATTTCTTCATGCTCTTCAAAATAATCTTCTTCCGCCAGTATCTCCCTGCAAAGATCAACACACTCGTTACATATAAATATTCCGGCCGGTCCGGCGATCATTTTCTGAACCTGTCCTTCCGCTTTTCCGCAAAACGAACATCTTGCCACTGATATACCTTTGCTGCTCATCGTATTCTCCTCTATCCAGAAATTTAATTTAAATCTCAAAAAAGGGGCATCAAAACTAAGGTCTAAACCTTATTTGAAACACCCCTTCAAAATTATCTCTTTGTGATTACCTCGTCGATAAGGCCGTATTCTTTTGCCTCTTCGGCGCTCATAAAATTATCTCTTTCCGTATCAAGCTCAATACGCGATAATTCCTGTCCTGTATTTTCAGCTAAAATCGTATTGAGTTTTTTACGTGTTTTTAAAATATGTTCAGCCGCGATCTGAATTTCGGTTGCCTGACCCTGCGCTCCGCCCAGCGGCTGATGAATCATGATCTCTGCGTTTGGAAGAGCCAGTCTCTTGCCTTTTGCTCCGCCTGAAAGAAGGAATGCTCCCATACTTGCAGCCATACCGATACAGATAGTAGAAACATCGCATTTAATGTACTGCATCGTATCGTAAATAGCCATACCGGCTGTGACCGATCCGCCCGGGCTGTTTATGTATAAATTAATATCTTTGTTAGGATCTTCCGCTTCAAGGAAAAGGAGCTGCGCAACAACAAGCGATGCTGTAACATCATTCACCTCTTCACCGAGAAAGATAATTCTGTCTTTAAGAAGTCTTGAATAGATATCAAATGTTCTTTCACCGTTTCCGGTCTGTTCTATTACATATGGCACCAGACTCATGCTTCTGCCTCCTTTTGTTTTGCCAAAGATTATTCAGCTTTTTCCTCTGCTGCTTCTTCAGCTTTTGCCTCTACTTCTACAGCGCTGTTACCTACGAGCTCTGCAGCAAGCTCTGTTCTCATATTCTCTTTGAACTGAACCATGTAAGCATCATTGAAGATCTCTTTAAGTTTATCAACTTCCATACCGTATGCTTTAGCCATATCGGCAAGTTTCTCTTCAACTTTCTCATCTGTAACTTCAATATTTTCAACTTCAGCGATCTTCTCAAGAACAAACTGTGTACGAAGCTGCTGGATAGCTTCAGGTTTCATGTTCTCTTTGACATCTTCGATCTTCTGACCTGACATTGTAAGATACTGTTCAAGATCCATGCCCTGCATTCTCATGTTGTTAGCTGTCTGTTCGAACATGTTGTTAACCTGTTCTTCAACAAGAAGATCTGAAAGATCTACTGTAGCGTTTGCGATAGCTTTGTCCATTGCAGCGTTGATCTTAGCGTTCTCGGCATTTTTAGCTTTACGCTCTTCAATAGTCTTTTTAAGACTTTCTTTGTACTCTGCAAGTGTATCAAACTCTGATACATCCTGTGCGAATTCATCGTCAAGCTCAGGAAGCTCAAGTTTCTCGATGCGTTTTACTGTGCAGTGGAATACAGCTTCTTTTCCGGCGAGATCTTTCGCATGATAGTCTTCAGGGAATGTAACTACTACATCTTTTTCTTCTCCTGTAGATACGCCTACAAGCTGATCTTCAAATCCCGGAATAAACTGTCCTGAACCGAGAACAAGATGATGATCCTGTGCTGTGCCGCCGTCAAAAGCAACGCCATCGATAGTTCCTGCGTAGTCGATAACTACTGTATCATCCATCTGAGCTGCTCTGTCATCAACAGTTACTGTTCTGCTGTTCTTGCTCTGCTCTGATTTAAGTTCTGCTTCTACATCTTCGTCTGTTACAACGATCTCTGTTTTCGGAACCTCTACGCCCTTGTACTGTCCGAGAACAACTTCAGGAGTAACTCCAACTTCTGCCGTAAAGATAAAATCTTTTCCTTTTTCGATCTGAACGATGTCGATCAAAGGACGTGTTAAGATTTTGAGTTCGCTTTCCTCAGCAGCTTTCGGATAATTATCTGTAAGGCAGATGTTTGCTGCTTCCTCATAAAATACTTCTACGCCGTACATTTTTTCTACAAGCTGTTTCGGAACTTTTCCTTTACGGAATCCCGGAACCGAGAAGTTCTTTTTCATCTTTTTATATGCTGAGTCAATAGCTTTTACAAACTCCTCTGCCGGAACTGTAACCGTGAGTTTAGCTGTACTCTTCTCTAAATTTTCTACCTGAACGCTCATTGTGTTCATCCTCCTACTTATATATAAATAATTGTAATTTTTTCGCAATGTATTATAAACCTGATAAAACAGGACAGTCTTCCACCATCGCAATCATTTCGAAATTATATCACGATGATTTTGAATACGCAAGTAAATTTATAGCCTTATTCAACTTTCTGCCCATCAGATCCCACTTTTATCCCACATGCAATACTTGTATAAAAAGCAGCCATGCAAGGCCGTAATATGCAATTACTGCTACAAAGTCATTAACTGTAGTAATCAGCGGTCCTGATGCAACGGCCGGGTCAACATGAAGACTGTGAAAGATCATAGGTATGATCGTACCCACCAGACTCGAAATAACCATTGCGATGACCAGTGCTATCCCAACGCAAAGAGCAATAGAAAACGCTTCATATACATTGCCGTGTTTAACTATCATCGTATATATACCGACAAAAGCAAATGCTATTATTCCTAAAAGAAGACCGTTGGAAAATCCTACTCTCATTTCCTTTAATGCAAGATATCTTTTCTTTTCGCCCGTAAGATTTTCATCCATAAGCACTCTGATCGTTACGGCAAGGGACTGCGTTCCGACATTTCCCGCCATATCAAGGATAAGCGACTGGAAGCTTATTATAATAGGTACAACGGCAACTATCGTTTCAAACATTCCGATAAAAGATGATACGGCCATACCGAGGAAAAGCAGGATCAAAAGCCACGGGAGACGCTTTTTCATGCTTTCCTTATTCGTTTCATTTAAGTCTTCTTCAGCGGTAAGACCTCCCAGCTTCGCATAATCATCGCCCAGCTCTTCATCGACTACTTCAACTATATTTTGCGCAGTAATGATTCCGACTATCTGTCCGTCGTCTGTAAGAACCGGTATTGAATCTTCCGCATAATCTTTTATGCGTTCAATACAATCGCTTATCTTTTCATGATCGTAAACAAAAGGATAAGACGTCGTTACAATATCCTCAAGTTTTTCATAATCTCTGGCAATTATAAGATCTTTCAGATCAATTGCTCCGCAGAACACATCATTTTCATCCGTCACATATATTGTAGAAATATTGTCATTATCGCCTGCCTGTTTAACAAGCTCGCGCATAGCCTGACGGATCGATATATTGTTTGGAATAACAACATAATTGGTAGTTATGATGCTTCCGACTTCATCGTCATCGTAGGATCGGATAAGGTGAATATCACGGCTTGCTTCCTCGTCCAGCATCCCGACAAGTTTTTCCTGCGTTTCCTCATCCATTTCTTCGAGTACGTCTACCGCATCGTCAGAATCCATGTTTGAAATAACTTCCGCCGCCTGCTTAAGCCCCATTTCTTCAAGGTAGATTTCCACATCGTCATCAATATAACTGAGAATCTCCGAGAATGTTTCAGGCCCTATAATATCATACAGGCGTTTACGTTCCTCGGCATTTAACTGTACAAAAGCATCAGCTATATCGTTCTCGTGATAATCTGCAAGCCTTTCTCTGATCTCATCCTTCGGCAGATCGCTTTTTATAATGCCGAGCAGTTCCTCTACATAATTTTGTCCTTTTAATACTTTGTTTTCCATCTCTTACCTCCTTACTTTTTCAACGTAAGTGCTCGAGAAAGAATAAAAAAAGCCGCTCAAACAAAGCAGCTGTTACATTTGATTATTCAAAAGTGAAAATGGACAACTGCTTTTCAAACGCTTTATTTATTTTTTCCCAATTCCGACTTCGTCCCATATTGTCACAACTGTCCATTTTTTCACCTCCCTGAACTTTTCTGTACATTATAAATCTAACATTCTGGCATCAGACAGTCAACTGCGTCTTTCTCTATATATGATGGTTTCATTTTTTGTTTTCTATTCGCAGTCTTCTCACCCTTACTACGAACCATATTCAAGTTTTCCATTTCTGATTCGTAGCCTTCTGCAGGCTATTACGTATCAAATTCAAGTTTTTCATTTTTGATTCGTAGCCTTCTCCGACTTACTACGTATCAAATTCAAGTTTTTCATTTCTGATTCGTAGCCTTCTCCGACTTACTACGTATCAAATCTAAGTTCTTCGTTTTTGATTCGTAGCACTTCCCCGCTTCCTACGAATCAAATTCAAGTTTTTCATTTCTGATTCGTAGCCTTTCTCA
>CASDUB010000021.1 GCA_949283905.1 uncultured Lachnospiraceae bacterium
CATCTTCAATCTTAGCAGATACAACCAATGCTAATTCATACTTGTTCATATTATTTCCTCCTTTTGGTCTTTTGGCTTTCCGTCTTAGCGGAAAACAAGGATTTTAATTCCCACGGGTACAGATATTAGCATAGTTCTTATAAAATGTAAAGCATTTTTTAGACGTTTTTATACTTTTGTAACTTTTTATTTTACAAGATAATTGATATCATGATGATGTCATTGATTATACATTAAAAACAAGGAATTTGGTGAAAAGAATGAAAAAAGATATAAGAAGAGCCATCATAGATGCAACCGTAGACCGCGGCCTCAGAGACATATACGAAGACCCGCGAAGAAGCATACGTAAATTCGTCGACCTCGGAAGACAATTCCAAAAGGGGCGATTTATTCAGGATATCAATAATATATTGCAGGAATTGCTGAGAAATGACGACAGTCCTTATTATACTGCTATCGAACATGTCCTGAGATTTTCAGACCGCAAAAAGATTAAAGATTTCGGAATAAACCTCGGTTATAACAGCTTTACAGTCGGCGCAAAGACGTTGAGAAAAATTAAAGAAAAAGAGAATTACAATGTACCCTGGAACCTTATAATCAGATTAGATTCCACGGTAAATTCATGTCTAACGCCCCATGATTTGATAGACATAATAGCCCAGGGAAGAAAACTCGGAATCTACACATATTCGATAAGACTGCTCTCTTCAAATTTATTCTTGGAAGATCTGCTCAAATTGTTCATAACATACGATGACTGTTCGTTTATGCTGTATCTTCCCGATTCAGAAATAGACGATTCACTCACATCATATATAGCCGATTGTTCAAATGTAATGTATCTTCTTCCGCTTTTTTCCGATTCCTGCGGAAGAAACATCGTCCTTTTAAAACGATGTAAGAGCCTCTACGGTTTATATACCGATTATGATGACGATACTTCTCTGGATTTTAATGACAGTGAATCAGTATGGGATTACCTGAACAATGACAGCATCCTGCTTTTGACAGTGGCAAAAGATGGTGTAACTTTAGAAACTATCAAAAAGATCGCCGAAAGCGCAAAACACGCCCGTCTTGAGCCTGTCGCTCCGCTCATGATATTTGATCTTTACGGTGATTTTATGGATATACAAAAACTTCTGGTGGGCGAAAGTCCGAATTTCTTTGAGATATGTTCCGACGGTTCGTACAAAACCGCAAAAGGAATCTTTAAAACAAATGAAGGCCTTCCCAATCTTGAAAAAGCCTTCAAAAACTATTTTTAATCTGTTATTACAGACTCGCTGCAAGTTTTTTGATTATTTCCTTTATGGAGATAATCAATTCTGCAGGAGTCAGTTTACATCCTTCTTCCATCCAGTTAGTGACCGTTATTATATAAAGATTGCAGAACATCTTTCCTATAACTTCGAAGCTGTCGGAATCACCCCAGAGATCCTCGAACATAAATTCAATCAGCGGCAGCATGGATTCAAGAAGATATTCTTTAAATGAATTCTGTCCTTCCGTCTTAAGTGCGCTTCTGTAAAACGGCTGCGACTCGTAAAACATCTCGCAGACAGACTCTATAAGCTGCCAGCCGTCGTCTATTTCTTCGCTTCCGACAGTAGTTATAAAATCCATGTAGAATATCCAATTCATCAGATCATATTTATCTTTAAAATGATAATAAAAGCTCTTTCTGCTCATCCCGCATCCGTCGCAAATATCCGTAATGCTTATTTTAGAAAAATCTTTTTTCGCCATAAGCTCTTTCATGGACTTTGCAAGAGCACTTTTAGTAGCATTGATCTCTGCCATTTTATCGCCTCTTATCTCGTCTGAAGAGTAAACTTAAAAGCTACTCCGTTTTCATAATTTTCTGCCCAGCATTTCTGCGAATGGAGTTCCATTATTGCTTTAACTATAGATAATCCTATTCCGCTTCCTCCATACTCTCTTGTTCTTGCCTTATCTATTTTATAAAATTTTGACCAGATATTGTCAAGTTCTTCTTCAGGTATAGGCTTTCCTGTATTGAAAACAGTTATTGTAGCAACGCCTCCTTCCACTTCAGAGGTCAGATGAATGATTTTATCACCTTCAAGATGATTAAACGCATTTGACAGATAGTTAGTAAGAACCTGCTCTATCTTAAATTCATCGCCCCATACATACAGCGGAGATTTAACATCATTGATCACCTTTGCGCCTGTCTGTTCTATTCTGATATTTGACGAATTCAAAAGTCCCTTTATCAGCTCGGAAATATCAAATCTCGTTACGTCAAGCTGTTCTCTTCCCGATTCAAGCTGATCAAGGGAAAGAAGCTGTCTTACAAGCCTGTTCATTTTGTTTGCCTCATCGATAATGACATCACAGTAAAATTCCCTGTTTTCGGCATCCTGAACCATATCTTTTAAGCCTTCCGCATATCCCTGAATAAGAGCGATCGGCGTCTTTAATTCATGAGATACATTAGACAGAAATTCTCTTCTTTTTTCATCGATCTGCGTCTTGATTTTGATATCCTGCTTAAGTTCGGCATTTGCTTTTTTAAGTTCCTTAATGGAATTTTCAAGATTTTCCGACATGATGTTCATGTTGGAGCCGAGCTGTCCTATCTCATCTTCTCCACCGCTTTGATATCTTGCCTCAAAATCAAGCTTTGTCATTCTTCCCGAAAGTTCGATCAGTTCGCCGATAGGTTTTGTAAGCCTTCGCGTCAGTATACGGATCGTCATGCCGCTTACTATAAGCATGATAAACCCTACGACAATATAAAATATAAGAGAAATCTGAGCAGCTTCCTGGATATTTAACAGCGGATATCTTACGACATAATATCCGTTAAGCCCCATAGAACTGAGCAGCTCTATATATTCTATGTTTTCTTTTCTGTCGATGACTTTCACTATCTGATAATCTTCTGTTTCGGACAGCACTGTAATATTGTCTCCCTCTTTATCAAGGATGATTCCGAAAAGGAGTCTTGCAAAATCTTCCGCGTCGGCAAGATTGCTTATCAAAACATTAAAACTGAAATCAGTGACAACGAAAGACAGATTATTCTTTGCACAAAAAGTCATAAATCTTTCAATGCTGCCGTCCTCGCTATCCGATACCATCGAAATTTCATTGTAACTCTCGATAAGAATATCCTTTTTATTTTCCAAATAAATATCATCTATAAAAAGCCAGTGAAATATTCCTATGACTATAAGCGTCGCGGCGATCAGCATCATAAACGAAATATCGATACGCCGCTTTAACGATTTCTTTAACATTTATTTATGCCTCAAATTTATATCCCATACCCCAGACTGTTTTAATGCATTCGCCTTTTTTGCCCAGTTTGCTTCTAAGTTTCTTTACATGGGTATCAATAGTTCTGGCGTCGCCGTAATAATCATAATTCCAGACGTTGTTCAGGATATTTTCTCTCGATAAAGCTATGCCCTTATGATCTATAAAGTAATTCAAAAGTTCAAACTCTTTGTAGCTGAGTTCTATCGGCTCGCCATCGATCTTCACTGTTCTGGCGGTTCTGTCAATCGAAATGCCTGCCGTTTCAATCACCACATTTTCCTCAGGAAGAGTTCGCCTCAAGATAGCCCCAACTCTCGCAACTAATATCTTAGGGCTGAAAGGTTTTGAAATATATTCATCCACTCCGATATTAAATCCCGTAAGTTCGTCTTTTTCGGTATCCTTCGCCGTAAGCATAATTATCGGCACTTTTGAATTAAGACGTATTTCTTTAGCGACCTGCCATCCGTCCATTTTAGGCATCATCACGTCAAGAATGATAAGATCAATATTTTTATCTGCGTAAAATATATCTAACGCTTCCTCACCGTCGGAAGCTTCCACAACATCATAATCGTTCATAACGAGAAAATCTCTAACAAGTTTTCTCATTCTGCTCTCGTCGTCCACTACAAGGATCTTTCTTTTTTCCATAGCCTCTCACCTCCGGATTTAATTATAGCATAACGTAATATATTCAGCTATAACTCTTATTTTATCCGGAATATATGTTTTTTCTATGTAACTGCATAAAAAATCCGCTATCATTCAAAAACTGACAGCGGATTTTTATAATCATTCGTTATCCATTTCGTTTTCTGTTTTGCGAAGTATCGCCTCTGTATCATTTTCCCAAATGTCTATTCCGTCGGCTTTATAATACTTCACATCGTCTATTCCCCAAAAGATCTTCGCAATATCCTTTATATATCCAAAAGCATGGTCATTCTCAGGTATGTAGCATCCTGCCGTAGTTATATAGACCAGTTTTTTCGCTTTGCATAACGTATAATATGAGCCGTTCTCAGACACATCAAAATTAACGCCCTGTGTACAAACAAGCTCAATATAATCATGAAGCGCAGCCGGAATACTGAAATTCCAAAACGGAGCTGCGATAACTATTTCATCTGCTCTTGCGAATTGCTTTGCGATGTCAAACATTTTATCGCTGTATTCGGCGTTTGAAACCGCCTTGTTGTATTTTATCAATGACTGTCTGTTCAGGGGTTTTATGTTTAAATCACCGATTTCAACAACTTCTATATCTTCTTTGTTATATCCCGACAGATAGTGTTTTGCCAGACGCAGCGTCCTTGAGCCTTCTCTAAACGCGCCATTTACGAATAAGACCATCTTACGTTTCCCTCCAATCAAATGTGATATCTCCATCATTAATTGTTATAACGCCAAAGCTTTTGTTTCTGACAGCGCCCGGATTGAAAAGTTTTATGCCGGCAATCTCCGTAAGCGTTTTTTCATGAGTATGCCCGAAAAGGGCGATCCGGCAATTTTTCGAATAAGCCTCTACTGCAAGATTTTCCAATCCCTGCTTTACATGCTGCCTATACCCATGTGTAATCAAAAAACGCACGCCGCCGATTTCGGCTGTAACCGTTTCCGGCTTATCGCTCATCCAATCACAGTTGCCGCATACGGCGTATACATCTTTTACGATATCGCCATGCGGAAATATTCCGTTCTGTTTGAGGGCTTTATCAAAATCATCCTCGCCGTCTCCTAAAAATATAATCGCTTCGGCGTCCATATTAGCTTTTATCGATTCAGTAATACCTGAAACTGCCTTATGCGAATCCGAAAAAACAAGTATTTTCATGATAATAAAATTCCTTTGCTGAGTGAGTTATGCAGTTATCAATTAGCGAAGCAGTGTTTCGCCATTATATTTCTTTAAAACATAACCGAATCTGCCGTTATATCTCACGAGGCAGAATCCGTCCTGTGCTTCAGAAAAATATTCCAACTCAGCTCCTGTATATATCTTATCAAGTTCTTCTCCGCTTGTTGATGGTATGTCTCGCAGTGTAATATAATCAGTTATTACAGTATATGTTTTTTGACTCTTAATCTTCTTTACCGCATCTTCATTGAGCGAAAGATATGACGGAACGACGTACCCTTCTTTTCCATTGTAATCAACTTTAAAATATCCATTTTCGTCTATAGATTTAATTGTTACACTATCGCCTGAGTAAAGTTTTAATTTCTCTGAAGCTGACATATGTCCTGCGCTTCGCATCGTTACATAATCCGTGTCAAAGACAACCGCTGTACCGTAATCATTCGAGCTCTTTTCAATTTCAGTATTTTTATCAGTATTTTTATCTGAAGATTTTTCTTCGGATTTATTATCTGTTTCCGCTGAAGATTCTTCGTATTCTTCTTTTTCTTCAGATTCAGGCTCATTTTCTTTAGTTGGTTTATCTTTGGTATCAGATTTTATTTTTTCCGATTCTTCTGCATTTTCATCTTCCGGAACAAAGTCTGTTTCAATTTTCTCCGCTTCTGATATTTCATCAGTTTCTATCATATCATTTAATTCCGACATTTCAGATTTTATCGCACTATAGAGATTTTCTTCTGCAAGTTCCGACTTATTCGTTGGAAATCCGAAAATCAAAACTAACGCAGCAACGATAGCCGCTGCCGCTATTATAATAACCGATGATACTATGATAACTGTTCTTTTACTATTGTTTTTGTTGCTGTTTATATTGTTATTGTAAATATCTTCAGTATAGTATCTGTTTCCATTATCTTCAGTATAGTATCTGTTTCCGTTTTCATTATAATTGAACTCTTTTGTCCTATCAAAAGTGTCAAAATTTTCATAATTATACTGCTCATTGTAATTATAATATGGTTTTTCCACTTTTGCTCCGCATTCGGAACAAAATTCCGCATTATCAGGCAGCTGCGCTCCGCAGTTTTTGCAATACATAATGTTTCTCCTATTCTTTTGTTTGAGCTTAATAATATTCCTTTAACGGTTCATCGCGTTTACTATAGTAATTTCCCATACTTCCCGATTTTGTTCAAGTACTGTTTCAAACTGGTCTGATAAATATGGGCTTTCACCGTAAGCTACCTCTATTGTAACACTTGGGATCTGACATCTGTAAATTCCCCAGTCACTATATCCCGCCGCGTCAACAGACTGATAATCACTCATTAGTCCGTAGCCTGTAGAATCAGACAGCTGAGATACCCAAGAGTACGCAATATCGTATATCGGTTCAATGTTTTCAAAATTCCAGTAAATAATTTCACCCTGGGTGTGATAACTTATGGTATATAAAAAATTATTGTTCTCAGTCAAATTTATCAAAGCTGAGGATTCAGCCTCACATCCAATAGAAGTTCCTTTATAATGATCTGATGACGGATAATCAGTTCCGTAATATTCTTCCCAAAGTGCATCAAAATTCCTGTTTAGATCTACGCCTCTCGCGTTTGCTTTCCATTTGTCAAGATATTCCTGAGTTATTTCAACTCCGTCTGAAGCCGCGATTTCATAAATATTTTGCCTGATTTCTTCGTTATTAAGTCCCTCGATTCCAAGCTGGCTTATCGTAACGCCATCGGGATTTACTAATGGTACAACATGAACGGCAACACTATTCCACATATCGCGATAACTTATTTCACCATAGTAATTATCATCAATGATATTTTGAAGATATATCATCATCTGCTTCATTACAAGCTGTGCTGTGAGATATTCTCTCCCGTGAATTGCACCGTTTATAAATATCTGTTTTTCAGCCGCAGGATTTCCGACTACAAAATGAAAGAGTTCTCTTCCGTCAGCCGTAGTTCCTATCGAGTCGACAATCAGAAAGTCTGCATATAATTGCGATATTATGCCGGCGTCATGTTCAAGATCACTGTATGTGTACATCTGCGGATCAGTATTAATGATAAGCGACGCATACAGAGCGTCATAATCGATATTTTCTTCCCTGCACGAAGATTCAACTGTTTCCATATCAGCGTTATTTGCCATATTATCAGTGATTTGTTCCGCTGAAGAATTTATCGCGTCCGGATTTGCTGAATCGCTTATAGTCTGATCTCCATTATTATAAATCTCATCTGACAATTCTCTTTCATTAATGGTTTCCTGTGATACTTCTGAATGAATATTGCTGTCTGAAGCATCATTCGGTACTGCTGCGCACGCACTCATCGATATGCAAATAAATTCCGCCGCAAAAATTTTTATAAAACTGCTTTTCATTTTTTACTATCGAACTCCCTTTTTCTGTTCTATACACCCAATTTTAAGGCAAGCGCTTCCTGCAATGTTTTAGATACATTTATATGTGCTTTTTCCGCTTCTCTATTGAGCCAATTTGGAATGGTCACATTTCTGCGTACAGTCTTATTATCAATCTGACGTCTATATACCGTAAGATCAACATCTACTATAGATAATATGCTTTCACCTTCACCATAAAAGGTTC
>CASDUB010000022.1 GCA_949283905.1 uncultured Lachnospiraceae bacterium
CACGGAATCGCGAATCCCGATACGGATATATGGGACTTCTGGACAGGAGTAAAACAGGTTGAAAAAACACTTCCTCTCGGATGTGTGCTCACCATTCCTGCTGCCGGTTCCGAAATGAGCCACTCTTCCGTTCTTACAAATATGGAGGTTCATTCGAAACGCGGTCTCACCACCGATTTCAACCGTCCGCTGTTTGCGGTTATGGATCCGACGCTCACATATACCCTTCCGGTTTACCAGATCGGATGCGGAGTAACGGATATCATGATGCATACAATGGACAGATATTTTAATCCTCTTGAAAATGAACTGACAGACGCGATCGCCGAGGCGCTCCTTAGAACAGTGATTAAATACGGAGCTGTCGCAATCAAAGACAGTCATGATTATGAAGCCATGAGCGAGCTTATGTGGGCAGGTTCCCTTTCACACAACAATCTTACCGGACTCGGCGGCATCAACGATTTCGCGCCTCACCAGTTAGGCCATGAGATAACAGTCAAATATGACACTGCACACGGTGCTTCTCTGGCGGCCATATGGTCAAGCTGGGCACGATATGTATACGACGCGAAGCCGTCACGTTTTGCCCGATTTGCAAGAAATGTATGGGGAATAACAGAATCCGATGATAACAAAGCCGCTCTTATGGGAATAAAGGCAACAGAAGATTATTTCAAATCCCTCGGAATGCCGGTCTGCTTCTCGGATGTAATCGGCATAAAAGACGATTCCATATTAAAAGAAATGGCAAAAGGCTGCTCCCGCGGCGGAACAAGGACCATCGGCTCATTTAAAGTACTCGATGAAAATGATATTTATGAAATATATAAAATCGCAAATAAATGATTTTTAATGGAGATTTTTATGGATAAACAGCAATATACCTGCCCTAAATGCGGCAATAACTATTATGAACACGATCAGTTTCAGGCAACCGGAGGAAACTTCGCTAAACTTTTTGATGTTCAGAACAAAAAATTCATAACCATCAGCTGCACACGATGCGGATATACAGAACTGTATAAAGCACAGACAAGCGCCGGATGGAATGTACTGGATTTCTTAATCGGCGGCTGAGACTAAATAAGGGGCGCTGCATATTAAATATGCGCCGCCCCTTTTAATTTACTCTATGATCAGATACGGGCTACTCCCGATCTTCTTGCTGCTTCAGCTACTGCTTTTGCTACTGCCGGTCCGACCCTCTTGTCGAAAGCATAAGGAATGATATAATCTTCGTTAAGTTCTTCATCTGAAATAAGATTTGCGAGCGCTTCTGCGGCTGCCATCTTCATCTCTTCGTTAATATCAGATGCTCTTACATCAAATGTTCCTCTGAAGATTCCCGGGAACGCCAGTACATTGTTGATCTGATTCGGGAAATCAGAACGTCCTGTAGCTATAACTCGTGCTCCTCCTGCTTTAGCATCATCAGGGAATATTTCAGGCGTCGGATTTGCACACGCAAATACGATCGCGTCTTTATTCATCGTCTTAACCATCTCTGTTGTAAGAGTTCCCGGTCCTGAAACACCGATAAACACGTCAGCGCCCTTGATAACCTCTTCAAGAGAACCTTTTTCCATGTTTCTGTTTGTCTCTTTTGACATTTCCTCTTTGATCCAGTTAAGTCCTTCACGTCCTTCGTAAATAGCGCCTTTGCGGTCTGTCATAACGACATTTTTAACGCCTGCAGAAAGAAGAAGTTTTACGATTGAAACAGCGGCTGCTCCTGCTCCCGATGTAACAACTTTGATCTCTTCTTTTTTCTTTCCTACAACTTTAAGCGCGTTGATAAGTCCGGCAAGAGTTATAACTGCCGTACCGTGCTGATCGTCGTGGAAAACAGGAATGTCGCATTTTTCTTTCAGTTTTCTTTCTATCTCAAAACATCTCGGAGCCGAGATATCCTCAAGATTGATTCCTCCGAATGATCCTGACATAAGATAAACCGCGTTTACGAACTCGTCTACATCTTTTGTTTTCACACAGAGAGGGAATGCGTCTACTCCGCCGAAAGCCTTAAAGAGAACACATTTTCCTTCCATTACAGGCATTCCTGCCTCAGGTCCGATATCTCCAAGTCCGAGAACTGCCGTTCCGTCTGTAATAACTGCACAAAGGTTATGTCTTCTTGTCAGTTCATAACTCTTATTGATGTCTTTCTGAATTTCAAGACACGGCTGAGCTACGCCCGGCGTATATGCCAAAGAAAGATCTTCTTTTGATTCAACCGGCACTGTTGCCACAACCTCGATTTTACCCTTCCATTCACCATGTAATCTGAGTGATTCTTTTGCGTAATCCATTGTACTCTCCTTTTACAATTTTTTATGTAATTTCATTTTACCCCGATATCATAATATATATTTAAAGAAAAAAAATCAAGAAGATATCATTCAAAAAAAGAAGACCCTTAAATAAGAGTCTTCTTTGAACTGACGTATTTTGTTTCAGACTACACGTCTGATAGCTATGATCGGTTTATAATTAATATTGCTGCTTATGATGATACCTACAGTTTCGTTACTTGCATGAACCATCTGACCTCCGCCTATATAAAGGCCGCAGTGTCCGCTGTAGCAAATGATATCTCCCGGCTGCATATCAGTATATGAAACGCTCATATATCCCGCTCCCGGCATAGAAGCTGATGATCTCGGAACAGAATATCCGAATGCCGCATATACAAGATGAACGAATCCTGAGCAGTCCGTTCCGTTTGTAAGGCTGTTTCCGCCCCAAACATAAGGATTTCCTACGAACTGACATGCATAATCAGCAATCGCCTGTCCCTCGGCGCTTGAACCGCCGCTCGGAACTGATGGTTCCGGTTCGCTGTACTCAGGTTCTGAATAATCCGGTTCCGAATACTCCGGTTCGCTGTACTCAGGCTCTGAATATACAGGTTCATTGTATTCAGGCTGCTGTACCTGGTTTGCAGCGTTCTGCTGTGCCTGCTCTGCTGCTGCCTGCTGTCTCGCAGCTTCCTCTGCTGCCGCCTGCTGTCTTGCGGCTTCTTCTGCTGCCGCCTGAGCTGCCAGCTCTTCCTGACGTTTCTGCTCTTCCAAAACAGCGATCTGCTCGCTCTGCTGTGCTATAAGATCACGATACTGGTTCGCAATCTCCTGTGCGTTCGCGAGAGCCGCATCATAATCAGCGTTTGTTGCTTTTAATTCTTCAAGGAGAGTCTCAAGATTAGCCTGCTGAAGTTCCTGCTCGTTTTTCATCGCTACAAGCTCGGCATGCTCCTCCTGCTGCTGTCTCTGGAGGTCGGCAACCTGCTGAACAGTTGCTGCATATTGCTCAAGACACTCTCTGTCATATTTATACATCTTCTGTGTGTATTCAGCCTGATTAAGAAGCTCTGTGATATTCGACTCTTCTAACAGGATCGTTGCCCATCCGGCATTTCCGCCATTTTCATAGAGATACTGAATTCTCTTTTTCATCGCTTCATACTGAACGGCTTTGTCCTCTTCTGCAGCGGCAAGATTTGCGGCTGTTACTTCAAGTTCTGCGTTTTTAGCTTCTATCTCGCTTGCCAATGTTTCAACCTGTACTATTGTAAGGACAAGTTCCTGACCGACGCTGTCGATCTGTCCCATAAGAACATTTTTATCCGCTTCAAGAGCATCGATATTTTGATTTACCTGTTCAAGCTCTGCCTGTGATGCAGCCTGCTGGTTTCTCATATCATCTATCTCATCTGCTGTTACAGTTGCTATACCGCCAAATGCTACCGAAAAAGCAAGCGCAGCGGCAAGTACACGTATTTTTTTCATATAATATCTCCTAAATTTTCTAAATTTGAAATAGTCATGTAACAAATTCTTAACACATACTATCACAATATTAAAATTTAAGCAACCGAAAAAGTATAAATTTTTTCTTAATGAATCTTTCAATATTTGTATAATATCAATATTTTAATTCTATTTCAACAACAAAAGAAATTGCCATAATTGACAAAAAGAAGCTGCCATTATTGACAGCTTCCGAATGATTTTACTTGTTTTCACCTGTTCCGTTGAGCGCTATCCATTTAAGATAAGCATTGATAAACGGATCGATGTCTCCGTCAAGCACATTATTTACCTGACCGCGCTCTTCGTTTGTTCTGTGATCCTTTACCATAGTATATGGCTGCATTACATACGATCTGATCTGATTTCCCCATGCAATATCAGTAACTTCACCGCGTATTCCCGAAAGCTTTGCCATCTGTTCTTCCTGCGCAAGCATATACAGCTTTGCCTTCAGCATCTGCATGGCTTTATCTTTATTCTGGAACTGTGATCTCTCATTCTGACATGTTACAACTATTCCCGTAGGGAAATGTGTGATACGGATAGCGGATGATGTTTTATTGATATGCTGTCCGCCGGCGCCGCTCGAACGATATGTATCGATACGGATATCTTCGTCTTTGATCTCAATATCGATATCGTCTTCAATATCAGGCATTACATCACATGAAACAAAAGATGTCTGACGTTTTCCGTTCGCATTAAACGGAGATATACGGACAAGTCTGTGTACGCCTTTTTCAGATTTGAGATATCCGTATGCGTTTGTTCCGTTCACCTGGAATGTAACTGACTTTACGCCTGCTTCTTCACCTTCAAGAAAATCAAGCTCATCAATGGTGAATCCTTTTTTCTCCGCCCATCTCGTATACATACGATAGAGCATTCCGCACCAGTCCATGGCTTCAGTTCCGCCGGCTCCGGCATTGAGCTTCAGAATCGCATTGCACTTATCATATTCACCCGAAAGAAGCGTTTTTATTCTGATTGCATCGAATTCTTCTTTAAATTTATCGAGCATTTCTCTTATCTCAGGGATAACAGATTCGTCGTTTTCTTCATATCCCATTTCAATAAGAGTTTCCATATCTTCTTTTTCGGAGACAAGCTTTCTGTAAGTATCCCTGTCGTCTTTAAGATTTCCAAGCTCTTTCATCTGCTCCTGCGCCTTTTCAGGTTCGTCCCAGAATCCCGGCTCTTCCATCTTTCTTTCGAGCTCTTCAATTTTTTGCTCTTTGCTCTCAAGATCAAGAGAATCCCTGACTTCCTTTAACGGTTCGTCATAAGAATTCAGTTCTGTTTTAAACTGATCAAGTTCGACCACGTAATTACCCCTCTCTAAATACTTCTTAATTAAATCAAGCTAATTTGTTTTTTCTCATACAGCACTGTTTATACTTTTTGCCGCTTCCGCAAGGACACGGGTCATTCGGATATATTTTCTTTTCTGTCTTCTGAACAGGTTTTTTCTGAAGAGACTCATCTTTATTTGTACCTGTTACCTTAGCTACCTCTTCTCTTTCAACCTTCTGTTCAACCTTTACATGATAAAGAAGTCTTACCGTATCATGCTGAACGCTTTCAGTCATTTCGTTAAACATATCGAATGCCGCCATCTTGTATTCAACTCGAGGATCTCTCTGACCGTATGCCTGAAGTCCGATACCTTCACGAAGTCTTTCCATGTCATCGATATGATCCATCCACTTCTGGTCAATGACTTTAAGCAGTACGATTCGCTCAAGTTCACGTATCTTTTCTTCTTCATCGAACTGAGCTTCTTTTTCCTCATAGAGTTTAACGGCTTCTTCTTTTATCTTCTGTTTGATCTCATTCTTACGAAGATTTTTTATATCCTCTAATTTAACAGGTTTGATTGGGATTATCTCAAGCAATACTCTGTTAAACTCAGCAATATCCCACTCCTCCGGAGACACCTCGTCAGCAAAGAACATATCGACATAACCGTCAACCGTATCGTATGCCATTTTAAGAATAACATCACGCATATTTTCGCCGTCGAGAACGCGGCGTCTTTCCGCATAAATGATCTCTCTCTGCTCATTGTTTACGATATCGTAGTCAAGAAGGTTCTTACGAATACCATAGTTGTTTGTCTCTATCTTTTTCTGAGCTTTTTCTATAGCTGATGTAAGCATCTTATGCTCGATCTGATCATCTTCTTTTACGCCAAGTGTCTTGAACACGTTCATAAGCTTTTCTGAACCGAAAAGTCTCATAAGATCGTCTTCAAGAGAAATATAAAATCTTGATTCACCCGGATCTCCCTGACGTCCTGAACGGCCGCGGAGCTGGTTATCTATACGTCTTGACTCATGTCTTTCTGTTCCTATGATCTTAAGGCCGCCGAGTTTTCTCGCTTCATCGTCAAGCTTAATATCGGTACCACGACCTGCCATGTTTGTCGCGATAGTAACCATTCCGGCTTCGCCCGCATGAGAAACTATTTCAGCTTCCTGCTCATGGAATTTCGCATTGAGCACCTGATGAGGGATGCCTTCTTTCCTGAGCATCTTGCTGAGTAATTCTGATATCTCGATCGTGATCGTACCTACGAGAACAGGCTGTCTTCTTTCATAAGCTTCTTTAACTTCACGAACTACAGCCCTGTACTTTTCGGCTTTAGTCATATATACGACATCGTTAAGGTCTTTACGCTGCACAGGAACGTTTGTAGGTATCTCCACAACGTCCATGCCGTAGATATCACGGAACTCCTGTTCCTCTGTAAGAGCAGTTCCCGTCATTCCCGCCTTCTTCTCGTATTTATTAAAGAAGTTCTGGAATGTAATCGTGGCAAGAGTCTTGCTTTCACGTTTAACCTTTACATGTTCTTTAGCTTCTATAGCCTGATGAAGACCGTCTGAATATCTTCTTCCGGGCATGATACGTCCCGTGAATTCATCTACGATCAGGATCTCATCGTCTTTAACAACATAATCCTGATCTCTGAACATAAGGTTATGAGCACGGAGCGCAAGTATAATATTATGCTGTATCTCAAGATTTTCGGGATCTGAAAGGTTGTCAATATGGAAAAACTTCTCTACTTTTTTGACGCCTTCCTCTGTAAGCGTAACGATCTTGTCTTTCTCATTTACAATGAAATCACCTGTCTCAATGATCTCTTCGCCCATGATGGCTGTCATTTTTGTGACTTCGCCGGATGCTTCTCCTCGCTGCATCTGTCTTGCGAGAATATCGCATGTTTCATATAATTTCGTAGATTTTCCACTCTGTCCCGAAATAATAAGCGGTGTTCGCGCTTCATCGATAAGTACAGAGTCGACCTCATCGATGATGGCATATACAAGATCTCTCTGAACAAGCTGGTTTTTATATACGACCATGTTGTCTCTGAGGTAATCAAATCCGTCTTCATTATTTGTTACGTATGTGATATCGCAGGCGTAAGCCTCGCGCCTTTCGTCATGCTTCATGCTGTTAAGGACAACTCCGACCTTTAATCCAAGGAACTCATGAAGTTTTCCCATCCACTCCGCGTCACGGCTTGCAAGATAATCATTGACAGTAATGATATGCACGCCGCGTCCTGTAAGAGCGTTAAGATACGCCGGCAGTGTTGATACAAGTGTTTTACCTTCACCTGTCTTCATTTCAGCGATTCTTCCCTGATGAAGAATGATACCGCCGATAAGCTGTACTCTGTAATGTTCCATATTAAGTACGCGTTTTCCGGCTTCTCTTACAACAGCAAACGCCTCGGGTAAAAGATCATCCAGTGTTTCTCCTCCCGCATAGCGTTTTTTAAATTCCTCTGTTTTTGCTTTAAGTTCTTCATCTGAAAGCTTCTGCATTTCAGGTCTTAAAGACTCAATCTTATCTACTATAGGCATTATACGTTTGAGCTCACGCTGACTGTGAGTTCCAAACAATTTTTCAGAAAGTTTCATTCTGTCCTCCAAAAATATTAGTTAAGGTTTTTTCTTTCCGCACTCAGTACAGAATTTTCCTTTATTTACTGCTCCGCAAGAGCATGTCCATGTGTCATTATCAGGTTTTGGCTTGCCGCACTCCATACAGAATTTGCCTGAATTCACCGTTCCGCACGAACATGTCCACTGCGGGCCGCCGGTGTTTTGCATCTGCTGCGCCATTTTCTCCTGTTCCTGACCCATGGCATACAGACTTTGAGCATTGATTCCTCCGGCCTGCTGTGCCATTCCAAGACCCATAAATCCCATCATAGCGCCGTTAGGATTTCCCGCCGCCGTCATCATTGCCTCTGTCTGTGCATCAACAATAGCAGCTCCTGCCATAGTCGGATTTTTATATATAGCCTTTCTCTGTGCCTCTTTAAGAAGTTCGGCATCCTCATCTGAAAGCGTAATAGGATTCAGAGCAACCGATACCACAGAAAGTCCTCTGGTCTTACTCCATTTCTGTGTAAGTGCTTCATTCATCGCCTGTGTAAGCTCCTCGGCATGAGCCGGAAGCTCGCTCGGCCTTATCTGCAATTCAGATATCTTTGAAAATGCCTGTTGCAGAGAACTGATAAATTCTGTTTTAAGCTGATTTTCAATTTCTTCTCTTGTAAATTCCTCTGTCACATTTCCGCATACATTCGTATAAAAGAGAAGCGGATCGGTAATTTTAAAAGAATATACTCCGCTGCATCTGACAGAAAGATCGATATCAAAGTTCGCGTTCTTGTCTACGATCCTGAAAGGTATCGGATTCGGCGTTCCGAATTTATTATCCATAAGCTCTTTGAGATTAAAATAATAAACTCTCTGATCTTTTCCCGTATCCGCGCCATATGTGAATCTTCTGCCGATGGTCTTAAATGTATCCAGGATTCCCTTCCCGAGACTGCCTGTAAAAAGACTCGGTTCGGAAGATGTATCATATGTAAATTCCCCCGGCTCAGCGCAAAACTCAACTATCTTTCCCTGTTCAACTATGATCATGCACTGTCCGTCTGCAACAGCGATTCCACTGCCGTTTGAAATTATATTGTCATTTCCATGCGTATTTGATGATCTTCTGCTTGTCTGTTTCTGACCTTTTCTCATCAATATATTATTATCCAGGGCATCACAATAAAAGAACTCTTTCCACTGATCTGCTAATGTTCCGCCTGCAGCGCCTAAAATCGCTTTAATAAGTCCCATATGATATCTCCTTTAAAATGCAGTCTATTTTACGCTATAGATAGTTTATTATACTTCGTATTACCCTTTTGTTCAAGAATTTGTTTTTATCATCGGATTCGAATAATCCACAGATATCCATAACAATAGCAGGAAACTTCCTCATTTCGGAAATCTCCTGCTTATTTTATCCTTTAAATATGAATTTTTTTTGACGCTGCGATTGCAAGGGCTCCCGGTCCTATATGACACGAAACGCTGAGTGAAAGAGGATCAACGACTATATCGTGTCCCGGAAATGTAGCCAATACTTCCTTCTTAAATTCTTCCGCCGCTTCGCGATCAAAAGTATATGCAATCTCAAGATGCACATCACTCGCGTCAGGCGATCCGAATCTGCTCGCGCAATCGGAAGCCATCTGATGTATCATTGTGGTCTTTGCCTGTTTTACGGTACGCGCTTTTGAGAAAGCATCCAGCTTCTTACCCTGGATCTGAAGCACCGGTTTTAATTTTAAAAGAGAACCGATCGCAGCAGCAGCCGGGGTGATACGTCCGCCTTTCTTAAGATAGTATAATGTATCAAGCATAATATAAATGCTCGAAGCCATTTTTGCTTCCATAAGAACATCATGTATCTTCTGAGCATCATACCCTGCCTCGGCCATTTCTATTGCGTCTAATACAGACTGCTTCTGTGTAACA
>CASDUB010000023.1 GCA_949283905.1 uncultured Lachnospiraceae bacterium
CTAAAAATTCTTAACTGTTTTAACATAACCGTGCTGTATAGGTTTCCACTCCACTTTCTTTACAAACGCGCAGAGCGATATCGGCAAGTATGTAAACATGAATACAGGGAACGTGAATACCGATAAAATCTTTTTATATGCAGGCGCATGTATGTTCTTCCACTCGCATACCGTGGTAACGGCTCCATAGAGCAGCAGCACCATAAAGTAGCTGAAGATCGAAGAAAGCATAAAAGATGTTGTCTCATTAAGAAGTATTTTCGCCCTGTACGCAGTCATGGTCAAAGCGCTCATCGAAACAAGCGCGTTGAAGAATACCGCTATTATCGTCATAAGCATGCTCGGTGCGACTGTCATAAGCATATCATAACACGAAAATCTGCGTTTTCCGCCGAAGCAGCGTTTAGTAAGCTTAGCGCCATATTTACTATCCACCTGATAAAAACCTTTTGACCATCTGAGTCTCTGTCTCCATGACTGAGAAAATCTGGTAGGCTGTTCATCATAAATCACAGCGCTGTCGCAGTATCCTATTTTCTGTCCTTCTATTGCGCAGTTTACGGAAAATTCTATATCTTCGGTAAGCAGATGGAAAGGCCATCCGTTGTTTGCTTCGACTACTTTAGTTGAGATCAGAAATCCCGTTCCCGATATAGCGCAGTTTGTTCCCAAAAGGTGACGCGGGAAATTAAGGAATCTGCTCTCTCTTAAGAACCAGAGCGCATATCCGGCAGAAATCCAGTTAGAAGCAAAATTCTTTGAATTTCTGTAACTTGTTATAGCGCTGTATTCGCCGCTGTTGAACGTGTTATTCATCTCTCTGACAAAATTCTTATCTACGATATTGTCGGCATCAAACACGAAAAATCCGGCGTAATCCTTAAGTTTGTCTGAATTCATAAGTCTGCGGAAGAAATAATCCATGGCGTATCCCTTACCGACCTGAATTTTATTAAATCGTTCATATACGAATGCACCGCTTTCACGCGCTATCTGAGCCGTATTATCCGTACAGTTGTCTGCCACAACATAAATATCTATCAGATCAGAAGGATAATTTTGTTTTTTCAAACTTGCTATCAGATCCGCGATAACATTTGACTCGTTTCTCGCGCATATGATAACGCCGTATTTATTTAATGTATCAGATTGTTTAGTTTTTTTTCTTTTTTTATTGATAAGTCCGTATGCCAGAAAGAAGAACTGATAGGCATAGGCAACGGTTATAAAAAATCCCAAAACCGTATTAAAAAGCTCAATAAAATCCAACATCATCGAATCTCCTATTATACTGCTCTTAAGGAAAATTGACGTCTTTAGTTTACATCAACTTATAAGCTTGTTCATTAGTTTCGTAGTATATCAAGAAAAATACGAAAAATCAACAGGATTTGTTTACACTTTCTTAACTTTATATTAATTTCCAGTTAAATTATTCTTATTATTATTTTTTATTCGCGAATTGCACTTTTTTGTCCTCGAACAGTATCCTTTTTTTATCTTATTTATACAATTTCCATATAAATTCCCTATCGCATATTCCTCAAAAATATAATCCTCAACTTCACACTTTGTGATATAATAAGCGCGGTGTTATTTTAGGCAATTTTTTTATAAACTGTCAAAACGGCACATGAGGGTAATTAATTATATTTGGCATGATAATGCCGGCACGAAGTGTGCAAATAAAAAAGAGGGTAAAGGAGCAACAAACAAATGGAAAAAAACAAAAACAAAATCGTAGTCATAGGTGCGGGTAATGTAGGTGAAACAATCGCAAACGTTCTTATGGTACGTGAACTTGCAAATGAGATCGTACTTTGCGATATCAACGAAAAACGTGCGAAAGGATGCGCCCTTGATATCGCTCATGGAACAGCTTTCTTTGAGCAGATCACAGTAAGACAGGGTGGATATGAAGAATGCGCTGACGCCAACATAATAATCGTAGCTGCCGGCGTGGGAAGAAAACCGGGACAGACACGCCTTGATCTTGCGAAAGTAAACATGTCAATAGCAACTGACGTTGCAAAGAACATAAAGAAATACGCCGAAGATCCGATCGTCATCGTAGTTTCAAACCCTGTAGACATTCTTACAATGACTATACAGAAAGAAACAGGATACGATCCTAAAAAAGTCATCGGAACAGGAACATCTCTTGATACAGCCCGTCTCCGCTATCTTATCGGAAAAGAATGCGGCGTAAGCGTAAAAGACATTATTGCATATGTTCTCGGCGAACATGGCGACAGCCAGGTATCACTCTGGAGCCGTGTAAGACTCGGCGGAGTTTCTCTTGCAGGATTTACAGAGCAGTTCAATATGAACCTTGATCATGAAGCAATTTCTAAAGAAGCAAGAGATTCAGGCGCTGAAATCATTGCTGAAAAAGGCGCTACATACAACGGTATCGCAATGGCAGTATCAAGAATTGTTGAAGCCATCGTTAAGAACGAGAACGCGGTTCTGGCTGTATCTCACCTTCTTGTCAATCCAAAATACGGCGCATGGGCAGGCGTTGCCATGAGCGTACCTTGTATCATAAATGAAAACGGTATCCAGAAGAGCGTTTATATCAATATGGACGACGATGAAAAAGCTGCAATGGACAGATCAGCTCAGACAATCCGCGAGTTCTGGAACAGCACTCAGGAGTAATTCCCTTTTTTATTGACATCATTTATTTTTCGTGATATATTTTGCAAAAATAAAATACATGACTGATAAAAGTAGAGGGAGTAATCTAAATACATTATCAACAGACCCAGCGAACAATCGCTTGGTAATGTATGCCTGAACGGTGATGAGACTTTACACAAAACAATTACGGGTTTATATTCGTGATTTTTTGTGGGAAGTCTCTTTTTTTATCAGGTTAATACCGCGTAAAGTTCAACGGCACTTTTGTTGATGAATCGGTCGCACTTGTTTTATTCGGAGGTAAGTTTGGAGGTAAACATGAAAGATTGGTACAAAGTAAAAAAAGACGACGTCTTCAAATCGTTTGAAACGAGCGAAGACGGCTTAAGTCAAAAAGAGGCTGACGCCCGTCTTGAAAAGTACGGCAAAAACATGCTTGAAGAAGCGAAAAAGAAAACTTTCATAGAAGTTTTCTTGGGTCAGTTCGCCGACCTGCTCGTCATCATCCTGATAGCCGCAGCTCTCATATCGGCGTTCACAGGCGAAGCCGAAAGCACTATTGTCATAATCGCAGTGCTTATACTTAACGCCGTGCTCGGAACAATACAGCATTTTAAAGCTGAAAAGTCGCTTGAAGCTCTTAAGTCTCTGTCTTCTCCATCAGCCAAAGTAATAAGGAACGGACAAATAACAGAGATAGATTCGGTTTATGTAGTTCCCGGAGACATACTGCTTCTTGAAGCCGGCGATATGGTAGTTGCTGACGGACGTATAATCGAAAATTTTTCGCTTCAGATAAATGAAAGTTCGCTTACCGGCGAATCTACCAATGTCGATAAAAAAGATATTGAAATAGAAGAAGATACCGCCCTTGCGGATCGTATAAACATGGTATATTCCGGAAGCCTTGTTACATACGGCAGAGCTTATGTTTTGGTTACAGGCACCGGAATGAATACAGAGATCGGCAAGATAGCCGAACTCATGAACAAAACAAAAGAAAAGAAAACGCCGCTTCAAGTATCTCTCGATCAGTTCAGCAAAAAACTCGCAATATCCATAATGATCATCTGTCTCATCGTATTCGGACTCAGCGTAATGCGAAATATGCATATAATGGATGCGCTGCTATTCGCCGTTGCTCTTGCTGTTGCTGCAATACCTGAGGCTTTAAGTTCAATAGTTACAATAGTTCAGGCCATGGGAACACAGAAAATGGCCGCCGAAAATGCAATAATTAAAAATCTTGCAGCTGTCGAATCCCTTGGCTGCGTATCGGTCATATGTTCAGATAAAACAGGAACGCTTACGCAAAATAAGATGACCGTTCAGGACATATATGTTGACGGCAAAGTTACTAACGCCGCAGGACTTGACCTGAAATGCCGCGCTCACAGATATCTTCTTTACAACGCCGTACTTGCAAACGACTCTTCCATCGTAGACGGCAAAGGTATCGGAGATCCTACAGAATACGCGCTGCTTGAAATGTTCAGAAAAGTAGACGATCTTAAGCAGGATGATAATTTTGCACTAACCGACGATCTGCTTCGCAGCTTTCTTGAAAGGCTTGAAGAGGTTCCTTTTGATTCAGACAGAAAGCTGATGAGTACGAAGCACCTCATCCACGGCGTTCCGACTGTATTTACAAAAGGCGCCCTGGACGTACTGCTTGAACGCTGCGACAATATACTTATCGGCGAAGAAGTACGTCCTATAACCGATCAGGACAAAGCCGATATATTAGCCGCAAACGACAGTTTTTCAGAGCAGGGTCTGCGTGTATTGGCATTCGCATTTAAAGAGACCGATGAGAAACTGACTGTAGAAACAGAATACGGATATACATTCATCGGATTGATATCAGAAATTGATCCGCCTCGTGAAGAATCAATACAGGCCGTAGCCGATGCTAAGAGCGCCGGTATAAGAACCGTAATGATAACAGGCGATCATAAAGTTACGGCAACTGCTATAGCCAAAAAGATAGGAATATTTGAGGAAGGCGACATGGCCGTTACAGGACAGGAACTCGACGCCATGTCAGACGAAGAGCTTGACAAAGTAATAGAAAAAATTTCCGTATACGCACGTGTTTCTCCCGAAAACAAGATTAGGATCGTAGATGCATGGCAAAGAAAGGGAAAAGTCGTTTCTATGACAGGCGACGGCGTAAACGACGCTCCTGCTCTTAAAAAAGCCGATATCGGCGTTGCCATGGGAATAACGGGAACAGAAGTTTCTAAAGATGCTTCATCAATGATCCTTGCGGATGATAATTTCGCAACTATAATTAAAGCAGTAGCAAACGGAAGAACAGTATTTACGAATATTAAGAATGCCGTTCTCTATCTTATATCCGGAAACTTCTCGGCTATTATAGTTGTTATATTCGCATCCCTTGCAGCTCTGCCGGTTCCGTTCCAGGCAGTACAGCTTCTGTTCATTAACCTTGTTACAGATTCGCTTCCTGCTCTTGCCATAGGCGTAGAACCAGGCGAATACGATGTTCTTAAAAAGAAGCCGCGTGATCCGTCAGCAGGCATTATGGACAAAAGCTTTGTAAAACGAGTAGGCCTCCAGGGCGGACTTATCGCCATCTGCGTAATATGCGCATACTGCATGGGACTTACACTCGGAGCAGCACAGGCTTCAACCATGGCGTTCTCGACACTTACGCTGTCGCGTCTCCTGCATGGATTCAACTGCAGAAGCGAGCATAGTCTTGCAAAGATCGGATTTAAGCGCAACCGCGCAAGCCTTAACGCGTTCCTTCTCGGACTTTTACTTGTAATATGCGTTCTCAGTATCCCGGTAGTTATGGGCATGTTCTCGGTAAGCGCCCTTACATATGACAAATATTTATGGATAGCGCTGTTTGCATGTATTCCTACTATTATCATTCAGTTAGTCAGAATGATAATAGAGCGCTGATAAATTATTTCCGAACAATCACTGAGACATATTTAAAAAGCAGTGTCACATCAATGATTTTATCATTTGATCGACGCTGCTTTTTATTATTCCTCAAAG
>CASDUB010000024.1 GCA_949283905.1 uncultured Lachnospiraceae bacterium
CATGCTATCATCTGGGTAGCTGCGACCATGACCATTTCAAGGGGTGTCAGGCGTTTTTTAAAATTAAAATCAAACGCCGTGCCGGTTACAGAAGCGACAAATCCGTATTCCGGTCCGAATAAAAACCATATCGCATAAAACAGCGCCAGATAAAAAGCTGCTTTTGGCAGCCCGTTTTTGGCTTTTTGCTTTAAATCCGTAAATATATTCTGACCGTGTTTTAATCTTTTCATCAGTATGTCGCCCCCGATCCGAAGCTGTCTGTTCTTGGATTTACATATCTTCTTAAAAACATGATATATCACCGGGAACGGCGTTGCAATAGATGAAAAAATGAATTATTGCTTTTTTTCAAAAATCAATTGACATAAATAAACAATATATGTATAGTTTATAAGGTTACACATTTGCAGCACAAGAATTGCCGTCAGGTAATTCTTATTTTTAAGTACTAAGAAATTCCAAAGTTTAGCATTAGGATATTTTAAAGTTTAATGTATGAAGATTTTAAAGTCCACTATGAAATATAAAATAGATAAATTGAACTGGCTGATGCAGTAAAAATACTAAAAATAAATACCCTTGAAAGTGAAATTAACTTTTAAAAAATCATTTATCCTAAACTCTTGACAAAGAGCCATAAAAACGCCGCGCGGCTTTGAGCTGCGCGGCGTTTTGTTGTGGAATAAATGTATTGTTAATTATTTGAAGTATCTGTTAAGAAGACCTGCAAGAGCTTTGCCGTGACGAGCCTCATCGCGTGCCATTTCATGAACTGTGTCATGGATTGCATCGAGGTTGTACTGTTTAGCAAGTTTAGCAAGATCTGTCTTTCCTGCTGTAGCGCCGTTCTCTGCGTCTACACGAGCCTGAAGGTTTGCTTTTGTGCTGTCTGAAACAACTTCTCCAAGGAGTTCAGCGAATTTTGAAGCATGCTCAGCTTCTTCGTAAGCAGCTTTTTCCCAGTAAAGACCGATTTCAGGATATCCTTCTCTGTGAGCTACACGAGCCATTGCAAGATACATACCTACTTCTGTGCATTCGCCTGTGAAGTTCTCACGAAGACCTTCAATGATCTTTTCCTGAACGTCTGCCGGAACAGTGTCAGGCATAGCTTTGCCGATACCAACTACGTGCTCTGCAGCCCATGTCATTTCGCCTTCCTGTTTTGTGAATTTAGAAGCGTCTGCTTTGCAGATAGGACATTTGAAATCTGCAGGAAGCTCATCTGCTTCATGAACATAACCACAAACACCACATACATACTTAGCCATAATAAAATACCTCTCTTTTCTTAAAAAATTTTAACTGTTTTCCTGATCGTAACAATTCTTACACAAACCATATGACATTATATCACATTTTTCAACATAACCATCGAATTTCTTTGAAATTTCCGATGTGAGATCTTCGCAGTTTATAATGTGAAGATCCGACATGGCGCCGCATTTTCTGCAGACGAAATGGTCATGCGATCTGATATTGTAGTCAAAGTGTGTAACGCCATCATCTGATACGAGTTTTTTTATCTCATTATTATCCGAAAGCAGAGATAAGTTTCGATAAACCGTACCCAGACTGACATTTGGATAGATTTGTCGGAGGTCTGAGTAAACCATATCAGCAGTCGGATGATCGCATCTGTTTTTCAGATTTTCGATGATGGCTTCTCTTTGTTTGCTGAATTTTCTTTTCTGCATCGTGCCTCCAATAAATAATAGTAATTATTACTATTATTATAATAACAGATTTTTTTAATATGTCAACAGGTTTTGAATAATTTTAAGAATTTTTATTTTAACTGATATGTATAAATGATTAAATGATTTTAAATAATTTTAAAGTTTTTTAAGAAATAATAATGTGCCACATAACTGTGAATGTGATATCATGGTATAAAGCTGAAAATAAAACACCGAAAAGGAGCCATTTTTATAAAAAATGAGCGGCATTTTATATCTGTGCGCAACGCCGATAGGAAATCTCGAAGACATTACGATGAGGGCTGTGCGCATTTTAAAGGAAGTTGATATTATAGCGGCTGAGGATACACGCAATTCTCAGAAGCTTTTAAATCATTATGATATACATACGAAAATGACGAGCTATCATGAACACAATAAGTGGGACAAAGGAAGAACGCTTGTCTCTAAACTGTTGGAAGGCGAAAATATCGCTCTTATAACAGACGCGGGGATGCCGGGTATATCAGATCCGGGAGCAGAGCTTGTGCAGCTTGCGGCAGAAGCAGGGATAACGGTAACAGTGATTCCGGGAGCGACAGCATCGCTCTCGGCGCTTACTCTTTCGGCATTGCCGACAAGATATTTTGTATTTGAAGGATTTCTCCCGCGGGAGTCAAAGGACAGAAAAAAACGTCTTGAGAAACTTGAAAATGAAGACAGGACGATGATCGTATATGAGGCGCCCCACAGACTTAAAGGCACTTTGAAAGATCTTTGCGATACATTCGGAAAAGACAGAAAAGCGGCCGTTGTCCGTGAGCTTACTAAAAAACATGAGACTGTACTGAGGGAGACGCTGGGCGGACTTTCTTCTTATTATGAAACAAACGAGCCTAAAGGCGAATGCGTTATCGTAATAGAAGGGTGCGATCCCGAAAAACAGACAGCCGAAGCGCAGAAACAATGGGAAGAACTCAGTATTAAAGAGCATTATGATCTGTACATAGCTAACGGTATGGACAGAAAAGAGGCCATGAAGCAGGTCGGAAAAGACAGAGGACTTTCGAAAAGAGATATTTATCAGGCGCTTGTCGGGCAATAAAAAGTTACATTTATCGGGTGACTCAATAAAATGAAAAGAGGTAAATGATGTCAGCATTTGTTTCGGTCAGAGATGTAAAAAAGATATATAAAATGGGAGAAATTTCCATCAGTGCATGCGATGGTATAAACTTTGAAATAGAAAAAGGCGAATTTGCGATAATCGTAGGGCCGTCCGGCGCGGGAAAAACAACCGTTCTGAATATTCTCGGAGGAATGGATACCGCCACAAGCGGAAGCGTAATCGTAGACGGCAGCGATATAACAGAATATAAGAATAAAAAACTGGTAGAATACAGAAGAGAAGATATCGGATTTGTATTTCAGTTTTACAATCTGATGCAGAATCTGACGGCGCTTGAAAATGTAGAGCTTGCGCTTCAGATATGTAAAAATCCCCTTGATGCGGAAAAGGTTCTTGAGCAGGTGGGACTTGGTGCAAGAAAAAACAATTTCCCGGCACAGTTATCGGGCGGAGAGCAGCAGAGAGTTGCGATAGCAAGAGCGCTTGCGAAAAATCCGAAGATACTTTTATGCGATGAGCCGACAGGCGCGCTTGATTATGTTACGGGAAAATCAATTTTAAAACTGCTGCAGGATACATGCAGAAATATGGGAATGACGGTTATCGTTATCACTCATAATACTGCGCTTACGCCTATGGCAGACAGAGTCATTCATATAAAAAACGGCAGGGTGAGCAGTACTGATATAAATAAAATACCAACGCCGGTAGAGCAGATTGAGTGGTAAGAGGAAGTATGGGTAACACGCGGTTAAAAGATTTCATACGCGAGATAAAGGGAAACAAGGGAAGATTTTTATCGATATTCTTCATTGTTTTATTAGGTGCAGCCTTTTTCTCGGGTATCCGTTCATCGGGCGGCGATATGAAATATACCGCCGATTATTATTTTGATGAATATGATCTGATGGACATAGAAGTTATGTCGACATTGGGGCTTACTGATGACGACCTTAAAGATATTGAAAATGTTGACGGAGTTGAAAGCGTTTGCGGCGGATATTCGATGGACGTCCTCAGCAGCAAAGGTAAAGAAGAATCAGCCGTAAAACTGATAGGATACACCGATGAAATAAATAAGTTCACGCTGTCGGAGGGAAGACTCCCGGAAAAACAGAATGAATGTCTGATCGACGATTTTTATAAGGATCTCATGGGATATCAGATCGGCGATACTATTTCGTTTTATTCGGGAACAGATACGGAGCTTTCTGAAAATCTTAAGGTAACGGAATTTACGATCGTCGGTTCGGGAGGACTGCCTTATTATATCGATCTTACAAGGGGCACCGGTACAGTAGGCGACGGACAGCTTGAAGGCTATATTTGCATTGATCCGGAAGTTTTTGATATGGATGTTTATACGGAGATATACGTAAAAATATCCGGAGCAAAAGGGATTAATTCGTACAGCGATCAGTATGATGATATCGTAGAAAATGTCACAGAAAAATTAGAAGATCTCGGAGAGAGCGCTTCCGAGAGAAGATATAACGAGATCGTTGATGAGGCAAACGAGCAGATCGAGGACGGAAATCAGCAGATCGAGGACGCGGAGAAAGAGCTTGCGGACGCAAAAAAAGAGCTTGACGACGGAAAGAAAGAGCTTGATGATGCGGCAAAAGAACTCGAAGACGGAAAGAAAGAACTCGACGATGCTGCAAAAGAGCTTGCGGATGCGGAAGCCGAAATAAAAGATGGTGAATCAGAACTTGCAAATGCATGGACGGAAATACAGGAAAATGAATTAAAACTTGCAGATGCGAAAGCAGAGCTTGACGCGGCAAAGGCGGAGATTGATGATGGCGCGGCACAGCTCGCGGATGGAAAAGCTCAGATAGCGGAAAATGAAGAACTTCTGAATCAAAAAACGGCGGAGCTGCAGTCGGGATGGGAGCAGTACAACAGCGGATTGGCGCAGTTAAATGCTGCAAAAACAGAGATTGAAAATAATAAGTCACAGTTGAATTCGCAGCTGGAGCAGTTAAATACACAAAAAGAACAGCTGAATACACAAAAGGGAGAACTGGAAACGCAGCTTCAGGCTGTCGAAGCAATGTTGGCAGCAGACCCTGAGAATCAGGAGCTGCTTGCATATAAATATCAGCTTGAAGAAGGAATAGGACAGATTGATGCTGGAATCAAACAGATTGACGGATATATCACACCTATTGAAGAGGGACTTGCGCAGATAGAAGCGCAGATGCCTTATATAGCTGAGCAGGAAGCATTGCTTGAATCAACAAAAGCTACGCTTACAGACGGACAGGCTCAGATCGATGCCGGATGGACAGAGATAGCCAACGCAAAAGAAACGCTGGCGGCAAATGAGCAGCAGTTCAACGCGGGAGTTGCCGAGTACAATTCGGGACTTGCCCAGTATGAAGACGGACTTAGGCAGCTCAACGAAGGAAAAGCCGAATATGAGGAAGGCGTTAAAGAGTTCAACGAAGGAAAGGCTGAATACGAAGAAGGAAAAGCCGAGTATGAAAGCGCTTTAGAAGATTACAACGAGGGACTTAAAGAATACGAGGACGGACTCAAAGAATGGACTGAAGGCAACGATGAATACAATGAAAAATCTGTGGAAGCTCAGGAAGAAATAGAAAAAGGCCGTCTCGACATCAAAGAAGCGGAAGATGAACTGGCAAAACTGGAAAAGCCGAAATGGCATGTTTTGGACAGAGATATGATGCAGTCTGTTGCATCATACGGATCTGATGCTGACAGAATAGACAGTCTCGGAAATGTATTCCCGGTGTTATTCTTTTTAGTGGCGGCTCTTGTAAGCCTTACATGTATGACGCGAATGGTTGAGGAACAGCGTCAGCAGATAGGCACTTATAAAGCGCTGGGATACAGCGGATGGCAGATAGCGGCAAAATATCTCGGATATGCGCTTTTGGCGACAGTATTAGGCGCTGTTATCGGAGTGCTGATAGGAGAAAAATTCCTGCCGGCAGTCGTAATATCATCTTACGGTATGCTGTATACTGGAATTCCTTATTACTTTGTGCCTTACAATTGGACACAGGGAATCCTCGCCATCGTACTTTCGGTAGCGTGCACAGGCGGCGCGACGCTGGCGGCGACATTGAGGCAGCTGCAGGAAAAACCTGCTGAGCTTATGAGACCAGAAGCTCCTAAAGTCGGAAAGAGGATCCTGCTTGAACGTGTTTCATTCATATGGAAAAAATTGAATTTTACTCAGAAGTCTACGCTGCGAAATCTGTTCAGATATAAAAAGCGTTTTATTATGACGATAATAGGTATAGGCGGATGCATGAGCCTTATGCTGGTAGGATTCGGACTCAGAGATTCTATTACTGTAGTTGCCCAGAATCAGTTCAGAGAGATATTTAAACATGATGCGGCAATAGCAATAGATGCGGAAGCTGATGAAGATGAAATTCAAACATTAGAAGACAGGATCAGAAACTATTCCGGAATCGAAGATTATATGGAATTGTGTCAGAGCTCTGTGACGCTCAGAGCAAACGGAACAGACAGATCGGCGCTTATATATGTTCCGAAAACGACGGACGAAGTATTTGAATTTGTCAGATTCAGGGACAGGGTAACGAAACAATCGTATGATTTCCCTGAGACAGGCGTGACATTGTCGGAAAAAACTGCCGATATGCTTAATGTATCTGTTGGAGATACAATCACGATAGAGGAAGGCGATGACGGAGATCCTAAAGAAGTACAGGTCGAGGGTATCGTAGAGAACTATGTTCAGCATTATGCGTTTATGACCTCAGAAACATACAGCAGGATTTTCGGAGAGGAACCTGAATATAATTATTTCTATGTTAAGTACGAAGATACTTCAGAGGATTATGAAAAGTCATTTTCGGCATACATGCTTGAAAATGAGGCATGTGCGGGGGTGAGTCTTACAAGCGATCTGGAAGATCAGATTGTAGATATGCTTGATACGCTCAACCTTGTCATTTGGGTCCTTATTATAGCGGCTGCTCTACTCGCCTGCGTTGTTCTGTATAACCTGAACAGCATTAATATAACAGAGCGAAGGAGAGAACTGGCGACGCTTAAAGTTCTCGGCTTCAGCAATATGGAAGTCGCGATGTATATTTACAGGGAAAATATTATCCTTACTTTGATAGGTATAGTTGCCGGGGCGGTCCTCGGAACATTCCTTCATCTGTTTACTATTTCAACAGTAGAAGTAGATCTTATGATGTTTGGAAGAAATATCGGAATCGGAAGTTATCTGATATGCGCGGTACTTACCGCAGTATTCTCGCTGCTTGTAAATCTGGTGATGTACAGTCACTTTAAGAAGATCGACATGGTCGAGTCGCTGAAGAGCGTAGAATAAAATTTAAATATATTTACCCAATAATAAAAAGCAGTTCCGGTGTGCAGGGAAAGTACAAACCGGGGCTGCTTTTTATAACAGTATAAAGTTAAGTTCGGGAAAAGTAAAGTTACGTTATCTATGTAGAGCTTATGCTGGTCGCTCAATAAAAAGTGTGGTAAACTAAAGAGAAATTGCTATATATAGAATGAAGGGATAATTTATGTGTCAAATAGCAGTAAGCATACCGGATGAAGTTCTTTATGATACAAAAATGAGCCCTGAGCAGGCAAATCAGTTCGCAAGGCAGGCAGTGGCGCTTGCTTATTATACACAGAGTGGTGTGTCTATAGGATATTGTTCTCGTATAGCAGGAATGACAGAAGAAGAATTTATCAAATATTTAGGTGAGAATCACATATCAATCTTTCGATTTGATAATGAAGAAGAATTTTTGGAGGAGTTGAATAATGCATAAAGTAGTTGTTAATTCAACACCTTTGATTATTTTATGTGGAATTGGAAGATTGGATATTTTGAAAATATTATATCAGGAAATATTCATACCGCCGGCTATGTTCAGGGAAGCAACTTCAAAGAATGACTTAGCAAGCGCCCAACTTTTACATCGATATATACGTTAAAATGGAATGGTAAAAATTATGAATGAGATCAATAAGTTTTTGAAAGAACGTTTTTGCATTGAAAGAAAAAAATCTGACAGATCCGGTATTTATGCCTATACTCAAAGATCTATGGCTTATAACTCCAACAAGATCGAGGGTTCAACGTTGACGAAGGAGCAGACAGCTGCATTGTTTGATACAGGTACATTGCCTGTAAGTGATGATGTTTACAGAACAAAAGATGTTGAAGAAATGAACGGGCATTTTTTGATGTTCAATTATATGCTGGACACATTAGAACAGAAATTATCTCAGGATTTAATAAAAAAATTTCATTTTGAATTGAAAAGCGGCGTATTTGAAGACAGAGCAAATGGATATGCGATCGGAGATTATAAAAAGAGACGAAATATCATAGGCATTTATGAAACTGTATATCCGGAAGATGTTCCGGCTAAAATGGAAGAACTTCTTCAATGGTATCACAGCCAGGAGATTACACTATCGGTTATTGCGGAATTTCACGCAAGGTATGAAAGCATTCATCCTTTCCAGGATGGAAACGGACGTACGGGCAGGATCATTCTTTTTAGAGAATGTCTTGTAAATGACATAATACCTTTTATTATCGTGGATGAAGACAGGATAGTATATTTAAATGCGCTGACAGAATACCGCAAAGGAAAAGGCATAGAAAAGCTTGTTGCGCTGTTCGAAAAAGAGCAGAAGTCATATGAAGAAAACTGCAGATATTTTATGTA
>CASDUB010000025.1 GCA_949283905.1 uncultured Lachnospiraceae bacterium
AAGATAATGATCAGAGAAATGAAAACGGACGACTGGAATCAGGTCAGAAAAATCTATTTACAGGGAATAACCCGCGGAAACTGCACTGTTGTTACGGAATGCCCGTCATATGAAGAATGGGATGCGTCGCATCTGAAGGAATGCCGTTTTGTCTGTGAGAAAAGAGGAAGAGTAATAGGCTGGATAGCATTATCGCCCACATCCTCAAAACATGCTTACAGAGGCGTTGTTGAGGTAAGCGTTTATGTCGATGAAAACAGTCAGGACTGCGGCATCGGAACAATGCTTCTTGAACATATGTGTGAAGAAAGCGAAAGAGCCGGTTTTTGGACTTTATATGTGGCGATATTCGAATCAAATACCGCCAGCCGGGCGCTGCATAAAAAATGCGGCTTCAGAGAGATCGGCTTCAGAGAACGGATAGCTAAAGACAGGTTTGGAAATTGGATAAATACTGTAATAATGGAAAGAAGAAACGGTATAAAATAACAGAAATGAGGCGTTCCTTAAAAGGTTGACTTTTAGGAGCGCCTCATTTCTGTTGTTTATTCTTCGGGAAGATGCTGCTTTACGATCTGTGTCTGTGAGACTATCTTTTCAGTATCTTCATCCGTCATTCTTTCGATTTTTTTGTTTCTGATGAGCTTTTCAAGCAAAGCCGCATCGTTTGTGATCATTTTTTTAGTTGCGCGGTCAAGGGTCTTTTTGTTTTCACGCAGATATACGGCAGCTTTTGAACAAACGACCTGAGCCTCGCGAAGCACATCGAGCCTTTCACGATTGGTGGAATCCTGACTCTCATACTGCCTTGCTTCGTTTATGGCTCTTTCGATATCGGCGTCAGACATATTGGAAGTCGCAGTGATGGTTATATCTTTGCTGCGGCCTGTTCCGAGATCTTTTGCCGAAACTTTTACGATACCGTTAGCGTCAATATCAAAAGTAACTTCTATCTGAGGAACGCCTGCTGGAGCGCGTCTGATTCCGTTCAGCCGGAATTTTCCGAGCAATACATTGTCTTTCGCAAAAGGACGTTCACCCTGAAGTACTTTTATCTCAACGGTAGTCTGATTGTTCATTACTGTTGAGAAGATCTGGCTGTACCTTGTAGGAATGGTAGAGTTTCTTCCTATAAGTTTTGTAGCCACGCCGCCTACTGTTTCGATCGAAAGCGTAAGGGGAGTAACATCCATAAGTACAAGCTCTGAAGCTGTTCCGGTGGTAAGTTCTCCGCCGAGCTTTCCGCCCTGGATAGCCGCGCCTAAAGCGACGCATTCATCGGGATTTAAGTTCTTTGAAGGCTCTTTTCCCGTGATCTGGCGAACTTTTTCCTGTACGGCCGGCATTCGCGTGGAACCGCCTACAAGAAGCACCATTCCGAGTTCCGATGTGCTGACTCCTGCGTCGGAAAGAACTTTACGTACAGGCTCTTCCGTACGGGCGACAAGATCTGCGGTAAGTTCTTCAAATTTGCTCCTTGTGATATCCATTTCAAGATGGACAGGTTCGCCTTTGACAGTGGCGATGAACGGGAGATTTATATTAGTTACCGACTGGGATGAAAGAGCTTTTTTCGCTTCTTCGGCAGCTTCACGGACTCTCTGCATAGCAACAAGATCGCGCGATATATTTATTCTGGCCGTACGTTTGTATTCTTCAACAATATATTCTACAAGTCTGAGATCAAAATCGTCGCCGCCAAGACGGTTGTCGCCGGCTGTGGCGAGAACTTCGATAAGATTGTCTCCTATCTCTATAAGTGAAACGTCAAAGGTTCCGCCGCCGAGATCGTATACCATTATTTTCTGCGGCTGACCGTGGTCAAGACCGTATGCGAGAGCGGCAGACGTGGGTTCGTTGATGATTCTTAAAACTTCCAGACCGGCTATTCTGCCGGCGTCTTTCGTCGCCTGACGCTGTGCGTCGTTAAAATATGCCGGAACTGTTATAACAGCCTGCGTCACTTCCTGACCGAGATAACTTTCGGCGTCTTTTTTCAGCTTGGAAAGGATCATGGAAGAGATTTCCTGAGGAGTAAAGACTTTGCCGTCGATCTTTACTTTGTGATTTGATCCCATCTCTCTTTTAATAGAAGAAACTGTTCTCTCGACATTTGCGGAAGCCTGTCTTTTGGCGACGTCGCCCACAAGTCTTTCGCCGTCTTTTGAAAACGCAACAACGGAAGGCGTCGTTCTGTGGCCTTCCGCGTTTGTTATTACTACGGGATTTCCGCCTTCCATAACTGCTACGCAGCTGTTGGTGGTCCCGAGATCTATTCCTATTACTTTACTCATTTTGTTTCCTCCGGAGTTATTTTATAGAGCCTCGTTTTTTATCAGGTATAATAACTATCTTACCTTCTTTTTGTGTTTCGGGGACATTGATTATACGCTGATTCCGGCTGCCTCTGAATTGGAGGGAAATATCTTTTTCTTCTTCGACAAAACGTCCGTCAACGAGCACGTCTGTAAGAGAAAGCATTTCCTGTGTCCATTCGCAGCAGGGATGACCGTTTCCTGAAATCAGTTTTTCGTATGTATAACCAGTATATATCCAAATGCTCTTCTCCGGAAAGGTTTTTTTGCATTTTCGCATTAATAAAATAAGTTGAGCCTGATTTTCAGGCTCAAAAGGATCGCCTCCGAGGAGACTTAAACCGTCTACATACTCATTAGAGAGCAGTTCGAGTATTTCTTTTTCTGTTTCGTCCGTGTATAAAGTGCCGTAGCAAAAGTCCCATGTTTCAGGCTGGAAGCACCCCGGACAGTGGTTGCGGCACCCGGAAACGAAAAGACTTATCCGTATTCCGGGACCGTTGGCGATGTCACAGTTTTTCAGTGCGCCATAGTGCATGACATTACCCTCCGCTGTTTTTATGTTAAATCAAAGGTGAAGCACTCTTTCCTGGATCTCCTGAGTTCTTCCCTGATTCCAGAACTGAGTTCCGATGTAGCCGCATGTTCTGCGGGCAACATTCATCTTGTTCTGATCTCTGTTGTGGCAGTTAGGACATTCCCAGATGAGCTTTCCGCTGTCATCCTTGATGATCTGTATCTCACCGTCAAAGCCGCATACCTGGCAGTAATCGCTCTTTGTATTAAGCTCGGCGTACATGATATTGTCGTAGATGAACTGCATTACTTTTAATACGGCTTCGATGTTGTTCTGCATATCGGGAACTTCGATATAGCTGATAGCTCCGCCCGGTGAAAGCGCCTGGAATTTGCCCTCAAGAGCAAGTTTTTCGAATGCGTCGATCTTTTCTGTTACATGTACATGGTAAGAGTTTGTAATATAGTTTTTGTCTGTAACGCCTTCGATGATACCGAAACGTTTCTGAAGGCATTTTGCGAATTTGTATGTTGTAGACTCAAGAGGAGTTCCGTAAAGGGAGTAGTCGATGCTTTCAGCAGCTTTCCACTTTGCGCATGCCTCGTTGAGTTTTTTCATTACTTCAAGACCGAATGCTTCGCCTTCAGGCTCTGTAAGTTTCTTTCCTGTAACTTCATAAACGCATTCCCAGAGACCCGCGTATCCGAGAGATATCGTTGAATATCCGCCGTAGAGAAGCTTGTCGATAGTTTCGCCTTTCTTAAGTCTTGCGAGAGCACCATACTGCCAGAGAATAGGAGCGGCGTCCGTAAGAGTTCCTTTGAGTCTTTCGTGGCGTGCTCTTAAGGCACGATGGCAAAGATCAAGTCTTTCGTCGAGAACCTGCCAGAATTTGTCGATGTTCTTTCCGTCGACACAGGCGGTGCAGGCAACATCAACGAGGTTGATAGTTACAACGCCCTGGTTGAATCTGCCGTAGTATTTCGGCTTTCCGTTCTCATCGACATAAGGTGTAAGGAAGCTGCGGCATCCCATACATGTGTAGCAATGGCCTTCGCCGTTTTTGTCGATCTTGAGCTTGAGCATCATTTTTTCTGAAATATAATCAGGAACCATGCGCTTAGCAGTACATTTTGCTGCCATCTCAGTGAGGTACCAGTAAGGCGAATCTTTTGTGATATTATCCTCTTCAAGAACATATACAAGTTTTGGGAACGCCGGAGTTACGAATACTCCCGCCTCATTCTTAACGCCCTGATATCTCTGATAGAGAACTTCTTCTATTATAAGAGCAAGGTCTTTTTTCTCTCTTTCTGAACGTGCCTCGTTGAGGTACATGAAAAATGTGATAAAAGGAGCCTGGCCGTTTGTTGTCATAAGCGTTACTACCTGATACTGCAGTGTCTGAACGCCTTTTTCAATCTCTCTTCTGAGACGTTTTTCAACTATGCTGTTTATAGCATCTTCGGAAGGCTCGATACCTAATTCGGCAAACTCTTCCTGAGTTTCGTTGTAGATTTTCTTACGTGAAACATCTACAAACGGAGCGAGATGAGTAAGAGATATACTCTGTCCGCCGTACTGGCTGCTGGCAACCTGCGCTATGATCTGAGTAGCGATATTGCAGGCTGTCGAAAAGCTGTGAGGTTTTTCGATAAGAGTCTCGCTTATAACTGTTCCGTTCTGGAGCATGTCCTCAAGATTTACAAGATCGCAGTTGTGCATATGCTGTGCAAAATAATCCGAATCATGGAAGTGAATGATACCTTCCCTGTCTGCTTCAACGATGTCGTTCGGAAGAAGGATTCTTGTAGTAAGGTCGCGGCTTACTTCGCCGGCCATGTAGTCTCTCTGAACGCTGTTTACCGTAGGGTTTTTATTTGAATTTTCCTGTTTAACTTCTTCGTTGTTGCACTCGATAAGAGAGAGGATCCTGTTATCCGTACTGTTTGATTTTCTTACAAGCGTACGCTGGAAACGATAGCGGACATAACGACGCGCGATGTCAAAGGCTCCCGTAGACATGATCTGGTTTTCTACCATATCCTGAATCTCTTCTACAGATACCGCACGGTCCATTTTCTGGCATTTGTATTCTATAAATTCGGAAATGTCTTTTATCTGTTCGTCTGTAAGCTTTGTTGTTTCGCTTGCGTTGCTCGCCTTTTTGATAGCGTTGGAAATCTTAAGGACATCGAAATCTACTTCCGAGCCGTTCCTCTTTATTATTTTCATGATTATACCCCCGTTCGATTTTAGTAAAATATTTTTATTTATTGATATTAACTTCTTAATTAGATTCAACCGAAGTTGCCTGTTCATTATATGTCCGACTTGTTAAAAAAACAGTTGCGTATGCAACAAAACATTGTTATTATACAAAATATAGTAAATGCACTGAAAAACATACACATTATTTAGTGGTTGTTTTTATTAAAAATAGTTTATTGACTTAAATAAACCATAGTATAGGAGAGAAATTTTGGAACCATTAGCCCGGGAACTTATAAATAACTGCGAAAAAAAAGAGATGATCTTATCGGCGCGGGAAGTCCTCACAGGCTCGCTTATGAAAGAAGCCGGCGATATCGGAATCGTAAGTGAAGGCGCATTGTTCCTTGAAAGTATGGATGAAAACGGCGTAAGAAGGATTCTCGATCTTTATAAAGAAGGAGACATGTTCAAAAGGAGCGAATTTACGTTTTGTCAAAGTACAGATTATTATATTTATGCGAAAACAAAAAGTAAAGTCGCTTTTTTTTCTTATCAAAAGATGATTGAATTCGTCTGTGAAAAAGAAATGACTGCGCAGTTTAATGAATATTTGGAAGAAAGGTTAAAAAGGCGGCTTTCGCATATACATATACTTGAACAGCACGGCTTAAGGCAAAAAATAGCGGCGTTTTTTGAAAATGAGAGCGACAGGGCGAATCGCAATCCCTTCGAACTCAGGATGTCGCTGACCGACTGTGCGGATTATATAGCCGTTGACAGGAGCGCGATGATGCGAGAGATAAAAAACATGGAAATGGACGGGCTTATAGAAAAACACGGAAAAAGGATAAAGCTTCTGTATATATAGTCAGTATTTAGTATGTACAAAATGATTTTGTATGTTATCATATGATGAGTCAAAGGAGGAAACCGGATGCGCATTGCGGTTATTGGTGATATTTTTGTAGATGTTAAAGGATATTCCGATCAGAGATTTATTCCTAAGGGAAGAAATCCGGGGCACATCGAAAATGTTCACGGCGGAGTCGGAAGAAATGTTGCTGAAAATCTTGCAAATATCGGCGTAGGCTGCAGATTTGCCGCGCTTGCGGACGATACGGGAACGGGCGATGATGTTATAGAAAGGCTGAAAAAAAGCGGCGTAGACGTCTCATGTATAAAAAAAGTCTCAAACGGCATGGGTACATGGATGGCTATATTCGACGAAACGGGCGACGTAGCGGCAAGCATATCGGTAAGACCCGATCTAAGGCCTCTTACACAGCTTGTTGAAGAAAAGGAAAAAGAAATATTTCAGGAAACCGACAGCATTATACTGGAGATAGACATAGAAGAAGAGACCGTGAAAAAAGTTTTTGAACTTGCGGAAAAATACAATAAAAAAGTATATTCTGTAATTTCCGTTATGAGCATAGCCCTTAAACGCAGAAAATATTTTCCCGGGACGGAGTGTTTTGTCTGCAATATTCAGGAAGCGGAAATGATGTTTGAGACAGAACTTGCTGATCTTAAGATCGAAGAGATCGAAGAAGTCATCTGTAAAAAAGCTGCGGAAGAAAAATTTACGAATCTTATAGTTACTCTGGGAGAAAAAGGCGCTGTATTTGCAGATAAGAACGGAAATCACGGATTTGTGCCTGCGGACAAAGTAAAGCTTATCGACAGCACCGGCGCGGGAGATTCTTTTGTGTCCGGAGTCGCGGCGGCAATGACTGCGGGAAAGACGCTTAAAGAAGCCTGCGAAGTCGGAACAAAACTGGCGGCAGATGTTATAACGAGAACAGAAAACGTCTGCAGAGTCATGGACAAATCAGAACTTGGATTATAAACGGAGAAAAAATGAATCATAAAATAATAAACGGAAATCTTCTCATATTTGACGGAGAAAAATTTAAAACAGAGAAAAAAGATCTTTATATAAAAGACGGCATAATCGCCGCAATAGGAGAATACGCCGGCGAGGATACAAAATGGGAAGTCACAGACGCAAAAGACAGGCTTATAATGCCGGGTCTTATCAATGCGCACACCCATGTATATATGACGCTTCTTCGAAATTATGCCGACGACGTGGATTTTTCAGAATGGCTGTTTAACAGGGTTTCGCCTGTAGAGGACAGACTTCCGGTGGAAGCTGCATACTGGGCAAATCTGCTCGGATTTGCGGAGATGTTCAGAACGGGAACGACTTCTTATGTGGACATGCATATGTACAAATGCATGTCGGCAAAAGCGGCTCGGGACGCCGGAATAAGAGCTTTTATCGGAAGAGGACTTGTAGGAAACGACCTTTTTGAGGACGGACTTCGAAGATACGAAGAGGCGATGGCGGAAAGAAAAGAGTATGAGAGCAGCAGGATAAAAATTATATTATCGCCGCATGCGCCGTACAGCTGTTCCGAAAAATTATACAGACAGGTAGCCGAGGAAGCGGAAAAACACGGACTTTTAAAACAGACTCATCTTTCAGAAGGCATTACGGAGGTCGAAAATGTTTTAAAGGAAACGGGAAAAACGCCTGTCAAATGGCTGTATGATATCGGCTGGCTCAATGAAAAAACTATTCTCGCTCATTGCGTGCAGATGCGTGATGATGATATAGGCCTGCTGGCCGACAGCGGCGCGTCTGTCGTGACTAATCCGGCGAGCAACGCTAAGCTTGGAAACGGGTTCGCACCGGCTGTTGAAATGCAGAAAAAAGGTGTGAACTTATGTATAGGAACAGACGGAACGTCAAGCAACAATACATTAAATATGTTCAGAGAGATGGGGATTCTTTCTCTTATACATAAAGGAATACAGAAAGATTCGACGGCAATGCCGGCGCAGTCTGTTATCGCAGCAGCGACGGTAAACGGCGCGAAAGCCCTTGGCATGAAAGACGAACTCGGTGAGATAAAAGAGGGAGCGCAGGCCGATCTTATATTTATAGATCTTAAGAGCCCTTCGCTTTTTCCGAATAACAATATCATTTCATCTCTCTGCTACTCGGCAAACGGTTCGGAAGTGGAATCAGTCATGGTTGAAGGAAAATTTGTCATGAAGAACAGAGAATTCCTCACTATCGACTATGAAAGAGTATGTTGGGAAGTTGAAAAAATAACAGAAAAATACTTGTGATGCGAAGCGTGGAGAATTCCGTGGCATCATTTGTGAAAATATATCATCATAAAATTTAAGAAAGAGGAAAAACATATGAGCAGAATTAAAGACGCATCTTTAGCGCCGTCAGGAAGAAAGAAAATCGAATGGGTACGTTCATTTATGCCGGCCCTTTCGCAGATAGAAAAACAGTTTGAAAAGGAAAAACCGTTCAAAGGTATGAAGATCGCCGTATCGGTGCATCTTGAAGCAAAGACGGCAAACCTGGGGCTTGTTCTTGCAAAAGGCGGAGCGGAAGTTTATCTGACAGGATGCAATCCCCTTTCCACCCAGGACGATGTAGCGGCAGCCGTTGCCGAAATGGGAGTAGAAACCTTCGGAATTCACGGCGTTTCGGCCGAAGAATATGAAGATCTTCTTGCAGAGACTCTTTCATGTCATCCGGATCTTATTGTCGATGACGGCGGAGATCTGATCAATCTTCTCGGCGGAAGATGCAAAGAATATGCAGACAATCTTATCGGAGGATGTGAAGAAACAACAACAGGAATCCACAGACTTAAAGCGCGCGAAAGAGAAAATATCCTTCCGTGTCCGATGATGGCCGTAAACGACGCAAAAGCAAAGCATTATTATGACAATAAATACGGCACGGGTCAGTCTGTATGGACTGCGATCATGGATACGACAAATCTCATAGTTGCGGGCAAAACGGTAGTCGTTGCCGGATACGGATGGTGCGGAAAAGGAACGGCGATGCGTGCAAAAGGAATGGGAGCCGATGTTATAGTAACTGAGATCGATCCGTTTAAGGCTCTCGACGCTACAATGGACGGATTCAGGATCATGCCGATGGATGAAGCCGCAAAATACGGCGATATATTTGTTACGGTAACAGGATGTAAAGACGTTATCGTGAAAAGACATTTTGATGTTATGAAGGATAACGTTATTCTCTGCAACGCGGGACATTTCGACTGCGAAGTAGATGTTGCTTCCCTTAGAAAAATGGCCGTAAAACAGGAAGAGAGAAGAAAAAATATAATCGGATATACCCTTGAAGACGGAAGGACTCTCAATGTTCTCGGAGAGGGAAGACTTGTAAACCTTGCTTGCGGTATGGGACATCCGGCAGAGATCATGGATATGTCGTTTGCGGTTCAGGCCCTCAGCCTTAAATGGATGGCTGAACATAAGAACGAACTTGAAATGAAAGTTTACAATGTGCCGGATTTGATAGACAATGAGATCGGAAAGTACAAGCTTGAAGCTATGGGGCTTAAGATCGACGAGCTTACTCCTGAGCAGGAAGCTTATCTGTCAGGGTGGAATGTGGATTAAGTGATTTACTAGTCGAACACCGCCCTATCGGGCTTTGTTCTCATGGAGTTTTGGGTTTAACTAAAACAAAAATGAAATATGATACGTAGAAACAAAGCAGTGGCTACGAATAAAAAATCAAAAAATGAAATTTGATACGTAGAGCATGAGCAGTGATTACGAATAAAAAATCAAAAAATGAA